>CAYWTU010000377.1:0-4926 GCA_964461275.1 uncultured Pirellulales bacterium
CGGCAACGCGATCAGCATCGACGATCCCGATATGCCGGCCGCGATTGCCGCCGGGTTCTCCCCATCCGCGGGCTTGGCGCTCGGCAGCACGACGGGCATCAATTTCATCGCGGGGCTGAACCTTTTCGACGGTTCACTCACGAACGTGAACAACGCACTGAACGGTCTGACTTTCACGCCCTCTCCCAACTTCAACGGCGTCGCTGAGTTCACGTTCGCCGTCACACCGGGCGCCGTCATGAAAACCGTCACCGTCACCGTCCTGCCGGTGAATGACGTCCCCTCGTTTACCAAGGGGGCCGATCAGACCGCCGGTTTCAACGCCGGCCCGCAGTCCGTGGCTGCCTGGGCCACAGCCCTCAGCACCGGTCCCGCCGACGAGGCGGCCCAGACGCTGCAGTTCGAGGTGACCGGCGTTAGCGCACCCACCTTGTTCGCCGCCGGCGGACTACCGGCAGTCGCCCCCGACGGCACGCTGACCTATTCGCCCAGCACCAGCGTCGTCGGGATGCAGACGGCGACCATTTCAGTGCGCGTCAAAGATAGCGGCGGCACGGCCAACGGCGGAGTGGACACCTCGGCCGTGCAGACGTTCAACATCACCATCAACGGCGCCGCCGACGGCCCGCCCGTCCTGGCGCCCATCGGAAGTCTGTCGATCCCCGAGCTGGCCGACTTCAACTTGCAGCTCGCTGCCACGGGCCTTCTGCCGTTGACCTACAGCATGCAATTGGGAACAGGTTACGACTCGACGAACCTGCCGCAGCTCACCACGGGCGGACTCTTCTCGTGGCTGCCTTTGGAAGACCAGAACGCCACACAGGGCACCTACACCGTCACGTTCCGCGTTACCGATTCGATGAACCGGTTCGACGAAGAGACGGTGCAGATTACGCTCAACGAGGTAAACTCGCAGCCCATCTTTGGCGGGCTGGCGCCGGTCAACACGATCGTCGGCATTGCCCTCACGTTGCCCGCTTTCGTCGCTAGTGACGCAGACGTGCCGGCACAAGCACTGGCCTGGAGCGTTTCCGGTGGGCCGGCCGGCAACACGGCCACGATCAATCCCAGCACGGGCGTTTTTAACTGGACTCCCGCCGCGGCCGACGTGGGGACCCAGACCTTCCAAATCACCGTGACCGACAACGGCTCGCCGCAACTTAGTAGAACGCGCGATTTGACGATCAACGTGGCCGCCGCCGGCTCGGCTCCACAAATCAACGTCCGCTTCGTGGAAGACACGGGATCGAGTTCCAGCGACGGCAACACGTCTCGCGCCGACCTGACCGGCACGCTGATCTTTGAAGGCGCCAATCTGATGGCCTTCACCGGTTCGTTCGACGGCACCCTGCCCGAGGTCGATCTGATTGCTGAGGGGGTCGTCATGGGCTCCGGCAACGTCCGAACGTTCCTCATCGACGAAGGCACCATGGCCTTAATCCGGGCGCTGCAAGGCAGCGGCGGCTCGTTCAACGATGGCACGTACCAACTGACGCTGTCGGCGAAAGACTCGGCCAACCGCGTCAGCTCGCAGGTCATCAATATCGTCTTCGACACGGTGGCCCCGGCAACGCCGTCCAGTCTCGAACTGGCGCCTCAGTTCAAGAACTCCGATGGGAGCGCCAACGCGCAGGTGGTCACGCTCGTGGGCATCGCAACTCCCAACGCGATGGTAATCCTCAACAACACGATCTCGACGGTGGCCGACGGCAGCGGCAACTTCACCTTGACCGGCGTCACGCTCAACCCGGCGAATGTGGCCACCGACCTACAATTGGTCGCCGCGGATCTGGCTGGAAATCAGAGCGGTCCCTTGGCCCTGACGATCACATTCCGGCCGCCCGCCGCCGGCATGGCCCTCCAGGGTGGCGGCGGTGGACCCGCCACGGAAGGTTTCGACGACCCGCCGGCCGCGGCACTATTCGGTATCCTGGGGGCGGGCGCACCCCCCGCAGCGCCCGGAAACGGCGCCGATGTCGCAGAGGAGCTCTTCGGCGCGCTGGTCGATGGCGGCTTGTCCAGCGGCGATGCAACCGAATCGGCGATCGACGAGCTATTGTCCGGCGACGACGAGTGGAGCCTCTCGGAGTTGTTGCTTCCGTAACGTTTGCTCCGCTGGACGGCGCTCGCTACCGCACCGACATATCCGAGCTCAATCCACCCGCGGCTGGCACGTAACACAACCGCACGTAGTCCATCACCATTCGGTGGGCGCTGAACCGCCAGGCCAGCGAGCTGATCGAGTTGGCCATCCGCTTGATCCACCGCCGCGGCAGCCCGTCGACATCCCGTTCGTAGTACAATGGAATCACTTCTTCTTCGAGCACGCGGTACAGATCTTCGCCATCGCGGCGGTCGTTGATTTCGTCCGAGACGTGGCTCGTGCCGCGGCCGATGGCGAACCCGTTCGCACCGTCGTAGGCCTCGGCCCACCAGCCGTCGAGCACCGACAGATTCAGCCCGCCGTTGAGGATCACTTTCTGGCCGCTGGTGCCGGAGGCCTCCAGTGGTCGCCGCGGGTTGTTCAACCATACGTCGACGCCCTGCACCAGATGTCGGCAGACGTTGACGTCATAGTCTTCGACGAACGCCACCTTGCCGGCGAACCGCGGATCGTGCCGCAGGTTGGCGATCCGTTTGATGAACTGCTTGCCTGGCTCGTCGGCCGGATGCGCCTTGCCGGCGAAGATCAACTGGATGGGCCGATCGGGGTCGTTGAGCATATCGGCCAGGCGGTCGACATCCGAGAGAATCAGGTCGGCCCGCTTGTACGTCGCGAATCGCCGAGCAAAGCCGATCGTCAGGACGTTGGGGTCGAGCATGTTCCGCGTTGCTTCGACGACGTCGTCCGCCTCGCCGCGCCGCCGACATTGCCGGCTCACGCGCCGCCGCACGAACTGAAGGAGCAGGTTCTTGAGCGCATAATGCGTTTCCCACAGCTCACCGGGATCGACCTGCTGGATGTGTTGCCAAACTTCGGGCTCACCCATCCGCCGCAGCCAATACGCCGGAAAATGGCGATCGTATAAGTTGCGCATTTGCCAGGCCAGCCAGGTTGGCACGTGCACGCCGTTGGTGATGTGGCCGATGGGTATTTCTTCCTCAACCCGCCACGGCCACAAGTGGGCCCACATGCGCCGCGTGACGTGGCCGTGCAGGGCGCTGACCGCATTGGCCCGCCGCGACAACTTGAGACCCACCACGGTCATGCAAAAGGTCTCATTGTGGTTTTGCGGTTCGACCCGGCCCAGGCCCATAAGTTGATCGAACGAGACACCCAACTGATCGCGCAAGGGGCCCAGGTGCTCTTCGATCAGGCCGCCGTCGAAACGGTCGTGGCCCGCCGGAACCGGCGTGTGGGTGGTGAATACGGTGCGCTGTGTGATTTCACGCAGGGCTTCGTCGAACGCCAGGCCATCATCCTGCATCCGCTCGCGAATCGCCTCCAGCGGCGCAAAGCAACTGTGACCTTCGTTCAAGTGATAAACGCCAGGGTAAATGCCGAGCGCCCTTAAGGCTCGCATCCCTGCCACGCCCAGCACCAATTCTTGGCGAATCCGCACCTTGTGGTCGCCGCCGTACAGCCGGCTAGTGAGCTTGCGGTCGTCGGGCGAATTGCCCACCACGTCGCAATCCAACAGACACAGCAGCACCCGCCCCACGCGCATTTGCCAGACCTTGGCCGAGAGCGGGCCTGAGCGGGTATCGACCGTAACGGTGATCGGCAGGCCATCGGCCCCTAGGGCCGGTTCGATCGGCAGATTCTCGACGCGGGTGTCGACGTATTCTTCGACTTGATAGCCGTTTTCGTCCAGATGCTGTTTGAAGTAGCCCTGATCGTAGAACAACCCCACCGCCACCAGCGGCACTCCTAGTCCGCTGGCGCTCTTGATGTGATCGCCCGACAGCACCCCTAGGCCCCCGGAGTAAATCGGGATCGATTCGTGCATGCCAAACTCGGCCGAGAAGTAGGCCACGGGTTTGGCGCCCAGCACGCCGGCGTTCGTGTGCGACCAGTGTTGCGAACTGGTCAGGTATTCCTTCAGCCGGCGATGGGCGTGATTGATGCGGCTGTCGAGCACCAACTCCGAAGACCGCATCTCCAGCCGCTCGGGGGTGAACTCGGCCAGCAGCGTTACCGGGTTATGATCCAATTGCCGCCAGCGGATCGGGTCCAACTCTCGAAACAGATCGATCACGTCGGGCTGCCAACTCCACCACAGATTGCGGGCCAAAGCCACGCATTTGTCGTACAACGACAGCGGCGAGACGTCGGGCGAACTGGATCCCGAGTTGGGCAGTGACACTTCCATGTGGCTCATGCTTTCGTCCCTTTTTCTGGCAAGGGTTTACCGCCGGATTATAACAACTTGCGCGGATTCAGCGACCCCGGCGGCGAGCGCCCTTGGCGCCGGCATCAGCATTGCGCCCGCTTATGTCCCGCCGCCGTCGCCATGCTGCTTCAATCGGCGACGGATTTCCTCGAGCCGCCGGCCCATTTCGGCCTCGAACCCGCGCTCGGTCGGCTGATAATATTGCCGATCGACCCCCAGATAATCCTGGGCCGCAATGCCGTCAGGCGCGTCGTGGGCGTACTGATAGCCTTGCCCGTGCCCTAAACGTTGGGCTCCCGCGTAGTGGCCGTCGCGGAGCGCCACCGGCACGGGAATCACACGGCCGGTGGTCACGTCGTGACGCGCGGCGCCGATGGCCAGCGTGGCGGCGTTCGACTTGGGGGCGCAGGCCAGGTACGCCACCGCTTGTGCCAACGTCAATTGACATTCCGGCAGCCCGACGAATTCGCACGCCTGCATCGCCGCCACCGCCAGCGGCAAGGCCTGGGGATCGGCGTTGCCGACGTCTTCGCTAGCCAGAATCACCAGCCGCCGGGTCACAAACCGCACTTCTTCGCCTGCCTCAAGCAAC
>CAYWTU010000378.1:0-4921 GCA_964461275.1 uncultured Pirellulales bacterium
ATCCGGGCGGGCAAGCAACTTTCCGATTCCAAGGGGGCCTCGGCCGCCATCAGCACCGAGGCGGCCATCGTTGCCACGCGGCGGGCCCTGCGCGGGTTCGTCGGACCGGCCGACATCTTCCGCAATCCGGAGGCGATTTTCTGCTTGTTTGAGAAGCCGGCCGAAAAGGGAACCTGTCCTTTCGAGTTGGTGCTGGGGGCCGCCGGCGACGACTTTGCCGTGATGGGGATGCACTTCAAACTGGGCCTGTACGAACACCAATCGGCCGGCGCCATTCATGGCCTGATCCAACTCCTGCACAGTGAGCCGCGCCTCCTGCAAGACGCGTCGCAACTGCAAGGCATCCGTGTGATCGCCTACCAGCCGGCGTTTGGCATCATTGGCGACCCGGCTAAGCGCGACCCGCGGACCCGTCAGAGCGCCGACCACAGCATGGTCTACATCATCGCCACGCTGTTGCGCAAGGCTTACGAGTCGCAGCGGGCCGGCTGGACCGAATTGATGCTCATGCCCGAGGACTACAACGACGCGGCGCTGGTCCATCCACTGACCCGCCAGATCATGCAAAAGATCGAGTTCAGCCACGGCGGTCCCGAGTACGACGCCAAGTACCCGGACGGCATCCCGACCAGCATCGAAGTCACGCATGGCCAGTTCGGCACGCTATCGAGCGGCCTGGTGATGTACCCCGAGGGTCACGCCCGCAACACCAGCGGCAACTTGGATGCGCTCTTGGCGCACAAGTTTCAGTTGCTGGCTGGCCTGGGGGTCAAAGATCCGGCCGCACTGTTCGCCCGTTATACCAACTTCGCCCGTAAAACTTCGGCCGAGATTCGCGACCTGCACGACTTCGAAATTCTGGACCGCGGCGGGTTTTAGTTAAAAGGCCGCCAAACAACCTGACTACGGCCCTCGAGCTCCCGTTGATTCTTGCGCGCCGAGGAGGTTATTTATCGGACTCGATGCGTGTTCGATGCAAGCCATTGAGCGGGCGCGGTTTGAGCCACTTTCGGCCATCGCGGCGGGTCGATAGAATTGGCCCAACTTGTCGTTATCTGCGGGGACGCGGGCCGCCCGGTGTGTGGTTCTCGTCGTCCCACTTAAGCCGCAAAGGTCAACTGCACGTGAAGAACGCTTCAGTATTGAAAATCGCCGTCATCGGCGGCGACGGGACCGGTCCCGAGGTGGCCCGCGAAGGGCTCAAGGTGCTCAAGGCGGTGGCCGCCTTGGAGAACTTCAAGTACGAAACGCACGATTTCGACTATGGGGGCGACCGATATCTGCGGACCGGCGAGACGTTGCCGGCCGGCGCGCTCGACGAGTTGCGCAAGTTCGACGCCATCTACCTGGGCGCCATCGGCCATCCCGATGTGCCTCCCGGTGTCTTGGAACGCGGGTTACTGCTGGAGCTGCGGTTCCAGCTCGACCAGTACATCAATCTGCGGCCGGTGAAGCTGTATCCCGGCGTTGAAACGCCGCTCAAGGGCAAGGGTCCCGACGACATTGACTTTGTCGTGGTTCGCGAGAACACCGAGGACATGTACTGCGGCGTCGGGGGCTGGCTCAAGAAAGGGACGGCCGACGAGGTAGCCACGCAAACCGCCATCTACACTCGCAAGGGGTGCGAGCGCTGCATCCGCTGGGCGTTCAACTATACCCGTCAGAGGAACAACCCCAAGAAGCGGCTGACACTTGTGGCCAAGACCAACGTGCTCACCTACGGACACGACCTGTGGTGGCGGACGTTTCAAGAGGTGGCCAAGGAGTTTCCTGACGTACAGACCGACTACAACCACGTCGACGCCTGCTGCATGTGGATGGTCAAGAACCCCGAGTTCTACGATGTGATTGTGACCACCAACATGTTTGGCGACATCATCACCGACCTGGCCGGCATCTTGCAGGGAGGCATGGGCGTGGCGGCCGGCGGGAACCTCAACCCCGACCCGGGCGGCGCGAGCATGTTCGAGCCGATGGGGGGAAGCGCGCCCAAGTACACCGGCAAGAACGTGATCAACCCCATCGCCGCCATCAACGCCATGGCCATGCTCTTGGAGCACTCGGGCCAGCCGCAGGCCGGCGAGCGGATCGTCCGAGCGGCCCAATGGGTCACCGGCAATCGGATGAAGAGCCAGGCGGCCGGCAAGATGGGCTATTCGACCAGCGAGGTGGGCGACCTGGTGTGCGAGGCGTTGGCGAAGTAGCGCTGGGCCGCGATCGACCGTGCCCATTCGTCGTGGCGCCTGGCCGCCGATAATCCCGCTCACATCGCCGCACGAGCCAGCAGGCGCCGCAGCAGCACCGGCGACACGCGACCTTGGAACCGCTTTTTTCCGTCAATCTCCACGACGGGCACACAGTGGCCGTACCGAGCCACAAGGTCTGGGTGGTCGTCGATGTCCACGAGCCGGGGCCGCTGGCCCGATTGCACCAGCAGGTCGTGGGCCTCGTCGCACAGGCAACAGCCCCGCCGGGTGTAAAGAATGATCTGCGGCATGGCGTCGTGAACCTTTTTCGCCCGTCCCGTTCGGGGTACGGACTTGCGCAAAATTGGTCAAACCGGCTTCCGCACCCCAATAATTGGTGGTAGCGGGCGGTATCCCATGGTATTCTAGCGCCGAGGGGACTGCTACGACGCTGTTTTCGTTGGCAAACCGGTTTTGCGGCGCGAATCGTTCAAGTGCCTTCATAGGTTTCGCCCGCCGTGGCGGTTGAGCGACTTTTCAGCGATCGAATGGTGTTATTTCGGGCCGAACGGTTAGATTATCGACGTTGTCGCCTCGCGAGCGAAGCTGCGGCGCGAGGCGACGAGTTGGCACGGTGTGTCGCGAGACCTCGCGATGCGAGCGCGCCCACGCTGGTTGCCGTGTTTCCTTGATTCTTTGTAGCCCATGCCCAAGGTCACCACGGTTGACGTCCTGGTAAGCCTGATCCGCCGCAGCGGGTTGGTCGATCCCGACCGGCTCACGCAGGCGCTAGGCGCCTTCCAGGCGAAGCAAGGCGGTCAGACACCCACCGATCCGCAACTCCTGGCCGACGCTCTGGTGGGCGAGGGTCTGCTGACCCACTGGCAATGTGCGAATTTGCTGGATGGTCGGCACAAGGGTTATTTCCTAGGCAAGTACAAGCTTTTGGGACATCTGGGCACAGGCGGCATGAGCACGGTGTTCCTGGCCGAGCACACCGTCATGCACACGCGGCGGGCGATCAAGGTCTTGCCCAAAAAGCGAGTCAACGATTCGTCGTATCTGGAACGGTTTCACCGCGAAGCTCGGGCCGCGGGCGCCTTGGAACACGCGAATATCGTGCGGGCCTACGACGTCGACAACGACGGCGACACCCATTACCTGGTGATGGAGTATGTCGAGGGGCGCGATTTGCAGGGCCTGGTGGCCGATCAAGGGCCCTTACCCTACGAAGTGGCCGCCGACTACGTTCTCCAAGCGGCCGATGGGCTCAGCCATGCCCACCAGGCCGGACTGATTCACCGAGATATCAAGCCGGCCAATTTGTTGGTGGATGGCAAAGGGACGGTCAAGGTGCTGGACATGGGGCTGGCGTTGTCCACGCAAGAGGACTTGGCCTCGCTGACGTTGGCGTACGATGAGAAGGTGCTAGGCACGGCCGATTACCTCGCGCCGGAGCAGGCCCTCGACAGCCATGCCGTCGACCTGCGGGCCGACATCTACAGCCTGGGCGGAACGTTGTATTACTTGCTTACGGGTCACGCCCCGTTTCCCACCGGCACGCTCACCCAGCGGCTCCTGATGCACCAGAACAAGGAGCCCGCCAGCATCAAAGTCGACCGCCCCGATTGCCCGCCGGCGCTTCTGGAAATCTGCAGGAAAATGATGGCCAAACAGGCGGCGCAGCGCTATCAGACCGCCGCCGAGGTGTCCGCGGCCCTCGCACAATGGATCGAGTCGGCCAAGAGCAGCGGCGCCCACCACTTGGGAACCGGCCGGCTGGCCGCGGTCGCCGCCGCAGCGGTAAACAAGCGCCTGGGAACCGGTTCCGGCACACAGCCTGCATTGCGGCCGCCCACCGGCGGCAGCTCGAGTAGCGTGGTTCGCGACGCGGGACCGCCGTTGCGGCTACCTGGCGATACGCTGTCAGACTCGTTGGATACCGCCAAAGGGCCGGGGCTACCGTCGGTGGGCAGCGGAAAGGCAACGTCATCGGTGCTGCGGGCGGCCGAGCCGGGCCTGGCGCCCCTGGATGAGCCTAGCGAGGCCAGCGATAAGTCGCTGCAAACGCGACCAGGCGAAAGCGGCAAGACTTCCTCTAGCTCAGTTACTTCGGGCAGCGGCCGACAGCCCACAACGGCCGGCGGCAGCGGCAAACAAGCCCCTGGCAGCGCCGCTGCGCGCCCGCCTGGAGCAAGCGGCAGCGGAAAGACCGACCCGCGGCGGCCGGAAGGTCCGCCAGCGGTCAAACCGGCCCCCAAGGAAAAAGAAGACGATTTATTGGATGACCTGGCCAGCCTGGCGCACGTGGCAGTGGCCCCGACGCCAATGACCAGCCCCTTGATGCGCAAGGAGAAGCCCAAGGAGGATTACGTCATCAAGATCGTGCTGGCCACCTGCGCGGCAGTAGTGCTGGCCGTTGGGGTGGCGTTGGCGCTCTTCTTCCGCAGCGTTTGGGACGTGATGTAGGGAACGAACGGCCGGCGCTGTTTCGTTTCGTGAACATTGCGGTTCGTTGGCCACTTCGGCGGGCACTGCTTGGGCTGCGGCCGACATCGCCCAGGTTCTTGTCGGCTGATTTTTTCGCGCGCTCAAAAATCGCCCCTTTGAGGTCACCCTCGGGCCCTGGAAAGTGCGGCGGTGTCAACCCCCCGATTTCGACGCCGTTGTCATTTTTGAACGCGATGCAAGTCGTTTTGTCTAAAGCACTTGCGGTGTTCACTTGCACCCAGTTT
>CAYWTU010000379.1:0-4913 GCA_964461275.1 uncultured Pirellulales bacterium
GCGGCCGATGCCTTTGACCAAGACGGCGCGAGTTCCTTCGCGGACCAGGCCGCCGCCCACGTTCTGATTGTTCTCGCGAACCGCCTGAGTGACCTGGTCGAACGTGAGGTCGAACTTGATCAGCCGGTTGGGGTCGATCCGCACCTGATACTGCTTTTCGTAACCGCCCCAGGTATTGATTTCCGCCGCGCCCCGCACGGTCCGCATCTTGGGCCGAATTACCCAGTCGTGGATGGTCCGCAGGTCGGTAATGTCGTGCCCCTTGCCGGTGACGACGTAGTGAAACACTTCGCCCAACCCCGTGGCCACCGGGCCCATCCGCGGACGGCTGATGCCCTCAGCCAGCTCCACGGTGGTCAGTCGCTCGTTGACGACCTGCCGCGCGAAATAGATGTTCGTGCCGTCCTCAAACGTGACGACGACCTGCGAGAGGCCGAATTTCGAGATCGAACGCAGGCTTTCCAGACCGGGCAGGCCGCTGAGCGCCTGCTCGATGGGAAACGTGATCCGCTGCTCGACTTCCTCCGGCCCGAGGGCCTGCGCAACGGTGTTGATTTGCACCTGCACCGGCGTGGTGTCGGGAAAGGCGTCGATGTCCAAATAGCGCAGGGAAACGCCGCCCACGACCGCCGACCCGAGCACCGCGGCAATGACGAACAGCCGGTGGTGCAGCGAAAAGTTGATGATCCAGTTCAACATGAATTCGTTCCTTCGCGAGTCCGTGCTGCCTACCGCGTTCGAGGCTCTTAGTGCGCGCAACCACAACCTGCGCCCAGGTTGCTCTTGAGCAATTGGGCGGAGAGAACGCTGCTGTTCTTGCTGGCGATCACTTCGCCCGGCAGCAAACCGGCAATGATTTCGGTTTGCCCGTTCTCCTGCACCCCCACGCGCACCGTCCGGACGCGGAAAAACTTGGCCGTTTCCGACTGGAACCAATGCTTATTGCGGACGAACACGACATTGCAATCGCCGTCCCAATGAATGGCCTGGCTGGGGACGACTACGGCGTTCGGTTCCTCGCGCAGCACGATCCGTCCAATGCCGAACGTATTGGCGCGGAGCAGGCCGTGGGAATTGCCGAGCACCACCCGCACTTCAACCGTCCTCGTCTGCTCGTCGGCCGCCGTGCTGATCCACGACACGCGGCCGGTGATGGCCTCTTCCGCAATCGCGTCGGACGGGCGGAAGCGCACCGTCTGTCCCGTTCTCAGGTATCTGGCGTCTTCCTGCCGAACGTTGAGCATCAACCACATTTGCGTCGGATCGGCGAGTGTGAACAGAGTCGTGCCGCTGTTGACCACCTCTCCCACGACAATATCGCGTTGCACCACGACTCCCGGCTGGGCGGCGCGCAGGGCGAATAGATTCGACGTAGGATGCCGAGCCATCACGTCACTCAGTTCCTCAGGAATGCCGAGAAACTGAATGCGCTGGGCGATTTGTTCGGTAGTCAGTTCGTCGTAGTCTTTAAGGTTGACGGCAAAGCCTAGGTTTCCCAAAGCCTGCTGCGTGCCCAGCAACCGCGCCCCGGCATTCTGTAAGTTCGCTTCGGCTTCGCGAAACTGGCGACCCGGAACCGTGCCGTCTTTGGCCAACGGTCGCAGCCGCTCGACGACCGTGTCCGCCAGGCGCGTTTGAGTAATCGCCTGGAGAAGTTCGGCCTTAGCTTGGCCAACTTCGGTCGAGTCCACGAGCGCCAACACCTCGTTGGCCTCGACGCGGTCACCGACTTGCTTTTCCACGTGCGCCACAATGCCCGTCGCTCGGCTCGACAGGTGGGTCACCGTGTTCTGGTCGTAGACGACTTCCCCGTTGCTAACGACCGCTTCTTCGACCGGGCCGCGCGCGACGACATCGATGTCCACGCCAGCCTTGGCCAAGGCCGCCTCCGAAGCGAATTGAACAACCTTCTGGTACGACTTGCAGAGGCTGTTGTTCTCCACGCGAGGGCGCAGCTCCAGGGCGCGCGTGGCGCGCTGCACGTCGGCCGGATCGATCTCGGGGATCGCCTTGAGGTCGGCGACATCGGGGTCCTCCAGCAAGCACTGCGAAACGCCGTGTACCCGGCACCAACCGTAGTCCTTGTCCTGGAGAGCGAGGGCTGGATTGCAGGCGATGCACATCGACTCCGGCACGCCGTGCTCGGGGCACCAGTCGTCCACCGAGGCGGTCGCGCCGTTTCCAACCAGCGCCGAAAACTTCGGCATGGTCCATTCGGAGAAATGACCCCAAACGGCCACCCCAGCCAGGATCGCCATCACAGCCGCGGTCGGCAATGCTTTCGTCAGCCACCCCAGACTACGGCGCAGTCGGCCAGGTTGCCGGCTGGCATTGGCAGAACCAGAGTGCGCAGGCGCATCGGAGATCACAGACGCAGACATGGGAGCTTCCCCATCAAGCGGGTCTTAGGAATGCGCCGCGCGAATCGACCCAGAGCGCATGGCTCCAGGCAAAGGGCGCTGGACGCAAGAAAGGCTACGCCAGAGTGCGCAGCGCCATCAGATCAGCATGACCTGATGCAGCAGGTGCAACGGCACCGAGTAATCGGCCGGCGCGTGCAACGCGAGGTCCACCGATCGAAGCTCGACGGGGCACTCATCGTGTGAATGGGTCGGAAGCATCGCCCACACGAATGCTCCTGCCAGCACGTCATCCAAGCACGTTTTTTCAACCGGCAAGTAGATGCACACCCCGGCGCACTCTTGCTCACCTGGGCAGCCGCCGGAGTCTTTGCCGTCGTCTTGTTCACCGCTGTTTTGCTGCGGCTGATCCGGCGTCCGATGACACGGGCAAACGTGGCGTTCGGCCGTCTTCGACTGGGCAAGGCGGGGGGCATACGTGTGCGCATGGTGCCAGCAGCACCCAAGCACAGCATGGGTGAAGAGTGTCATGCCGAGCAGTACGGCGAGCAGGCTCTTCACGGTTCTATAGCTCCTAGAGGACCGACTCCGGCCCTGGGAATCATTTCTCTTATCGGCCGCTCGGTCAATGGGACTGAGGACGAATTCTCGCGGTTATGCAGAATGGAACTCCACCCGCAGGGTCGGAGTGAAGCCGTCTTGAAAGCGGTGTAACAGGCTTTGGTCAAAGGAGTTGCATCGCATCCTGTTGCCTGGCTAGGCTCCGATTGGCCTTCGATGTTGGCGGCAGTCAGCCAATGCCCTCGACCCTCATGCCCGGCTACCCACAAACCAAGGCTTTCGGATACCGGCAGGCCGTGAGTTTACGCTGCTTGAGCCGGGGCGAAATCGGCCTCGAGCAGCTTGGGGCTATTGTCCACCGTGGTCGATCCAGTCGCGCCCGATTGCCATTCGGAGAGCGAGCCCTAAAAACACCCCAAAACATGAGGAAAGATGAGACGATACCGCCGATAGACTCCCATCGTTGGGCATCCGTATGCTTGCAGTGAGTGCCCGGCCTGCCTACGATTCAAGGAGGCCTTGGACCTTCGTCTATTATGCTTCGACGCGGCATTTCACTCCTGCTGATCATCGGTTTCGTCGCCAATTCATTGGCGACGATGGCCCATGCGCATGCGGATGGCAATGCGGCCGAGCATAACGCACGTCCGCATCTGCATGTGTCTTGGTTTTGTGGCGATCGCGGACATCACCACGGCGACGGCCACGGTCACCATCAGCATCATCACTGCCAACGAGCCATCCCCGTTGACACGATCGGCGCTGATGGCGACCACGACTCCGATGCCCTGTATGTCTCATCGAACCCCTTTGGCCGAACTGTCGTTCGAGAAGGCTCGCGTGCGAAGGTCGGCGATGTAGCGCAGCCTGACCTTGCCGCTCCGATCGCCGTCGACCTGTTCGAGCGGCAGACCCCCTTTTCGGCCGAATCTCTTCACACGAGAGCGCCAGCTTGCGCGCTCTATCTGACACTGCGCGCATTGCGTATCTGATTCGGTCCTGCCTCCGCTCTTGATGAGCGTGTGCGCAAAACGACTTGCGCCGTCACCGCTCGCGTAAGTTCGCGCATCAGTTTTTGCCCCAATTTGTCCCAGCCGAAGGCGCAGTTTCATGCGCCTCTGCGCGTGATTGAGTCGTCCTCATGAAGCTGCCGCATTTGAAACACGCACCCGTGATCGCTGTCGTAACAGTTGCGATGGCCGGAGCGATCTATTTGAGTGCCCACGCCTGGCTGCCCGGAAGGCCATCGGGCGGTGAAAGCAAGTCGCCGAAAGACGCGCCCGTCCCCGCATCGGCCGTTGAACTCGAGAACAAAGTCATTGTGGGTGAACAAGCGCAGAAGAACCTGCGATTAACCGCCAAACCTCTGACAACTGAGACCTTCTGGAAAACGATCACGGTGCCGGGGATCGTAGTCGACCGTCCGGGAATCAGCGATCGCGAAGTGGTTGCTCCGGCGATCGGCGCCGTGCTTCAGATTCACCATATTCCGGGCGATCGAGTTCGGCCCGGCGACGTCTTGTTCACGCTTCGTTTGGCGAGCGAGTCGTTGCACCAATCGCAAGCGGATCTATTCAAGACGAGTCAGGACATCACACTCGCCGAAGCCCGGCTGGCTCGGCTTCGTACCGCGGGCGATGCCATTGCCGGCGTCCGACTCATCGAAGTTGAGCAGGAGATCGCCCGCTTGAACGTCGCCGCGAGAGCGTATCGCCAAGACCTCCTGCGAAGAGGCTTGTCGATCGACGACATCGACGGAATCGCGCGGGGGCAGTTGGTCACGCAAGTCTCCGTGAAAGTCCCCGACGTGGCGTCAACGACTCTTGTTCGCCGCTTGGATGCCTCGGCCTCGAACCAGGTCGAAACTACGCCGGAATCGCTTACGTTCGACGTTCGGCAACTTGCTGTCGCAGTTGGTCAGCAGTTCGACTCTGGGCAGACGCTCTGCGGCCTGTCGAACCAACAACTGCTTGCGTTTTAAGGCCTGGCATT
>CAYWTU010000380.1:0-4904 GCA_964461275.1 uncultured Pirellulales bacterium
CGGCCGTCAACAGCGGGCAACTCAAGGCCGGCGTCGAGCCGCAAACGGCCGACGTGTTCATCATTTGCGTTCCCACGCCGATCTTGCCCAACAAGGCGCCGGACCTGTCGTACGTGCAAAAGGCGTCGCAGGCGATTCGCCCGTTCGTCCGACCCGGCAATTTGATCGTGTTGGAGTCGACCAGTCCGCCGGCCACCACGTCGGGCACGGTCGTCCCGGCTGCTGTTCCGGACGGCATGGAGATCGGCCGCGACGTGTTCGTGGCCCACTGTCCGGAGCGCGTGCTGCCGGGACGGATTCTTTTGGAAGCCGTGCAGAATGACCGCGTGGTGGGCGGCATGACGCCGGCCTGTGCCGCCAAGGCCAAGGCGTTTTACGAGACGTTTGTGCAGGGGCAGGTGCTGGCCACGACGGCCGTGGCCGCCGAGATCACCAAGCTTGTCGAGAACTCGTATCGCGACGTGAACATCGCCTTTGCCAACGAGCTGTCCATGCTTTGCGACGTGTTCGACGTCGATGTCCGCGAGATCATCGAATTGGCCAATCGCCATCCGCGGGTCAAAATTCTTTCGCCGGGCCCGGGCGTGGGTGGGCATTGCATCAGCGTCGACCCGTGGTTCTTGGTTCATTCGTCGCCCGAGCGAACGCCGCTGATCCGCACGGCCCGCGAGGTCAACGACCGCAAGCCGCACTATGTGGTCGAGCACGTGATTGAGCTGGCGCGGCAGTTCGCTTCGCCGAAGATCGCCTGCTTGGGGTTGACCTACAAAGCGGACGTGGACGACGTGCGCGAGAGCCCGTCGCTGGAAATCGTGCAAGAATTGCGGAAGCGCAAGGTGGGCGACATCCTGGCCTGTGACCCGTATCTCTCGCCGCAACGGTTTACCGAGTTTCCGCTGGTGTCGCTGTCCGACGCCCTGGCCCAGAGCCAGATTTTGGTGCTTCTGACCGATCACAAGCAATTCCGCGACGTTCCCCGCCGCGTGTTGCAAGAAAAGGTGGTGGTCGACACGCGGGGTCTGTGGCGGTAGGGGCGCGGAAACCAGCGAGCCCGCGGCGTGGACTCCATCGACGTAGAATGATCGGTTCGTTCCAAGTTGTCCCCTAACCGGCGAATGTTTCGAACCATCGGGCCGCCGCGGCGACCGCCAGACCGGCCAGCGCCACGAGGTCGGCCTTGACCACGCGGACGACCTTGGTGTTGCAGCCGCCGCTGGACCAGACGAACCAGACGAACGACAGCACGGTGACCAGCCCGGCGACGATCGCCAGCTCTTGCAGCTCCGGCCGAAACGCCGCCAGCAGCGCCAGTGCCCCGTACAGGCCGATGGACACCGCCCTGTGCCGCATGAGAATCTCCAGGTTCGGATCGTCGCACTTGACGTCGTAGAGCGCCTGCAAGCGTCCCCGACCAAACGCGCCGGCCAGTGGCAATAGGTGAATGACGCCCACGACAATGAGCGCGGCGGAGATCAAGAAGCTCACGTTGGCGATTCCTTGGTAAAATGATGGACGCCAGGGCCGGTTACCGCACGTGGCCTGAGACGAACGTTTCCACGCTCAGCACTCCCGCGCTGATCGTCGCCGTCACCGCGCCGTCCCGGCCGGTGGTCAGCACCCGCGCTCCCGCCTCGGCATAAGCTTGTCGGACCGGCTCTCCGGCCGGGCGATGTTCGCCGCTGATGACGACATATTCCGGTCGGCTCCACGCCAAGAGCCCTGGCGGATCGCTGTGAGGACTGCCGTGATGCGGCGCCAGAACCAAGTCGCAATCGACCGGCGGCCGGGCCAACAATCGCTCGAGACCTGGCGTTTCCAGGTCGCCGGTCAACAAGATTCGCCGCCCCTGATACTCGACCAGCAGCGTCACGCTGTGGGCGTTGTCGCGGCCCTCCGAGTCGTCGGGCCCAGGGTGCAGCACGTCCAAGCGGACGCTTCCAGAAACGCGCAGGCGGTCGCCGGCCCACACCTCGCGCGGCGCCATGTCGTGGTTGTGGAGCGTCTCGATCAGCGCCTGCGCGACGCCAGACGGCTGGCGCAACATCTGCGGCGAGACAAACGTTGCGCCCGTTGAAAACTTGTCGAACAACTCCGGCAGGCCGTTGAAATGGTCGGCGTCGGCGTGCGAAATGATGACGCCCTCCACGCCCCAGCGGCCGCGTTCCCATAGGTAGCCCGCGACCGCGTCGGCGGCGCGATGCGGCGAACCGAGTTGACCCGCGTCGTACAAGAGCGTCTCGCCGCCCGGCAACTCCAGCACCACAGACAGCCCGTGGCCCACCGAAAGAAGGGTGCAGCGGAGTGGTTGATCGCCGGCGCGGTCGATGCCGCTTGACAGCAGTCCCACCGTCGCCCAGCCGCAGACGAGCCCCACCAGCCAGCGATTGGACAAAGTGTCGCGCCGTAACAACCACGCCCCCAGCAGGCTGTAGTAACCCGCCAACCACCAGCCGGCCGGTCCAGGCGCCCAGAAATGACCCAGCGGCGCCGCCGCAGCCTGCTGCACGGTCCACTCGGAGAGGCGCAGGTTCAAGTCGCAGATGGCCCCACACAGCCAGGCCGCCGGCGGCAGCCAGGCCAGCGCCGCCAGCAATAGCCCGCTCACTAGCGCCAGCGCCACCGGCGCGGCCAACAGTGGCGACAGCAACACCGTCACGGGCGAACAGAGGTGAAACCTGGCCAAAAGCAACGGCGCCGCCACGCCCCAGATGGCGGCGGACAATAGCATCGCCCGCAGCGTGCCGACCAGGATCCGCCGCGACAGCCGCACGGGCCAGGGCCGAGTTCGATAAATCAGTCGGTCGAGCGGATCGTAAATTGGTCGCCGTTCGAAGGCGCCGTCCAGGGCAATCAGGGTGGCCACGCACAAGAATGACAACTGCGGACCGGTTCGCATCAAATCGGCCGGGTTGACCGCCAACACCCACAGCGCGGCGGCGGCCAAGGCGTTCCAAGCCGCCTGTGGTCGCCGCAGCCACCAGCCCCAACACAGAAGCACGATCATGACCGCCGCCCGCACCGCCGGGGGCTCTGCATTGGTCACCAACGTATACCCCACGCCCACCAGCGCCGTGGCCGCCAGGGCCGCGCGCCGCGGCAGCAATCCGCCGCGATACGCCCAGACCAACAACGCAACGACGATGCTCACGTGCGCGCCGGAAACCACCAGCAGGTGAATCGTGCCCGTGACGACGAATGCCTCGGCACGCTGATCGGAAAGCTCATCGCGCAGGCCCAACAGCAGCGCCGCCGCCAATCCCGAGCGCTCGCGGTCCAGCTGTCGCCACAGCGTGCGGTCGCCGGCGCTGCGCAGACGTTGGACCGCCGTCCACGGACTGGGCCAATGCGGGCGGTTGAGGCGCTCGACACAGGCTGGATGAGCGGCCGAGAGCCGCACCAAGATTCGATCGGCCCGGTAATAGTCGGCGAAATTGAACCCCCCGGGGTTCAACGGGGTCGCGGGCCGCGCCATGTGGCCGTAGACCAACAGTCGGTCGCCCGCCTCCACGTCTTGCAAGCGGCCGACGGCGGCCAGATGTGCCGTGCCCGACGCTGCGTGCCAAACGCTGCCGTGGCGGGCCGACAGCACGCGAACGGTCAGCCGCGTTCGCTCCTCGGCGCCAGGGGCTCGAAACGGGTCAAACGCCGGCGCCGACTCATGGCGCGGTCCCGAGACGGCGACCACTTGGAGCACGACCGGTTGGCGCTGGACCGTTGCCGCTCGCGCCAAGTGGTCCGCGTCGAACAGCCGCCAGCGGGCGTGATGCCACAGTCCGCCCAGGGCGGCCACAGCGAGCATTAGCAGCGCCGCCGCGGCACGCGATCGCCGCAGCCACGCCGCCAACCACAGCAACAGCGCCGCACACGCCAGGCACCACCAGGCGGCGATCATCTGCGGCCCGGCCGCTGCAGTCTGCCACCGATCGAATACGATTCCCAGCGAAAACGCCGTCAGCACCACCGCCAGCGGCGCTCGCCGCAGCCCGTAGCGGTTCGTGCTGCTCTGTGCTCTCGGATGCGCGCTCATGCGCAGAGTCAATCATTCGCGGGATATCCGCACGCTAAACGTCAATGGCCTCAAGCCCCCACACATGAACTCTAAATTCCCGGTAGACACAATCGTCCGCGTCCAGCATCCGCTTCTCTTCGGTCAGAATAGCGATTTTGGGACGTCCATTCGCCGTGCGAAGCACATGCTTGTCTTCGTTCGGAAAGCGGCATTCCCCTGCCTTCTCATCGTCGCTCCCGCGCCAATCGGACCAATTGAATACAACGGCGTCCGGCTGAAGAAGGAGAGCGATAAAGGCCTGGATAAAGTCGTTCCGAGGGCTTGGAATCTGCTTTTGATACTCGGTCACCAATCGATTGCTAACGACGACCCTGACTTCGCCTTCGCGGACGCGCTTCAATAGAGCCAATCGTCGAGCGAAACCGGACTTGGGCCTTGGCGTCTCCATGAGCGGGGCATTCGCCTTTTGTAGCACGCACGTGTCGATGACGTACTCCTGCGTCGCACGAGCGCTCATGTCTCTTCGACTCCGGCCATGCTGCCCAAGAGGTCTAGGCGCTCGTTGACTGCTTCCTCCATGAAACCCGAAGGCCACGCACTCACTTGACCCATGTCGTCGATCGGAAGTTGGCTGACGTAACTATCGCCAACAGATCCCTTATTGACGAAAAGCAACGAAACGTCTTTCGTGCTCAGCCCTCCTCGTTTGCGCCTGCCCATGAGCACCGCCTTGCGCACACGCAACAGAAGATTCTCGCTGTGCGTCTCAACAATCACCTGACGCTTCTTGCGCACTAAACCGATTAAGAAATCAGCCATCGCCAATTGAGCGTCGGGATGGAGGTGGATTTCGGGCTCTTGTACGAGAAATACCCCGTTCTCGGGAGTGCGCAGG
>CAYWTU010000381.1:0-2249 GCA_964461275.1 uncultured Pirellulales bacterium
ATCCGCCATCGCCTTGCGCCTGCGCGTAAGAAACGCGAACCCCAATACATTCGCGGCCGGCATGGCCAAATCGTCTTCCAGCCGCAGATTAGTCGGGACCAGAATGCGCAAATGGCCGCGCGGCTGCTTCGTTGCCGCTTGGTTCCAATCATCGAGCGTCAGAAAAAAATCTCGCAGAATCAAGTCGTTGACCGTGATCCCCTGCGATTTGGCGCGGGAGGCCAAACCAGCCGTTTCGACCGGGTCGATCCCCACGGCGGCATAGCAAGGGCCGAACCCTGCCGCGGCGCCTGGCCTTGCCGCCGCGTCTTGGCGCTGAGCCACCACAGCCGCGGGTCTACACAACAAGTTGCCCCAGAACAACAGCATGTTCCACACGTCGCGCAACGTGGCGCGATATTCGGCCATGCCAAACTCGTCCCGTCGCAGAAGTCGTTGTGAATCGACCGGCGGCAAGGCCGGCTCCCCCTCCCGCTGCGAGGCAATGTGGTCGTACGCCAACAGCAGATCGCGCACTACGATTTGCGTTCCCACGCCGTCGCAGCAGGCGTGATGAATCTGCAGCCGCAGCTCGGTCGCCTCGCTAAGTTCGTATACCGCTGCACGAAAGCCGGCTTCGCGCCACAGGTCGATCGATTCAGGGGCCAACGGCGCCAGCCATCCGCTGGACGTCGCCTTGCCTGGCTCACGCCGCCAGGCAAGTTGAATTTCGGGACCAGCGATCCATTGCGGCCAGCCGCTTTCGGATCGCGACACGATCGCCGTCAGCAGCGGATGCCGCGCCACGACAAGGTGCAGCGCCTGAGTGAACGCCTGGCGATTGAGCCGACCTTGAAATCGCAGCACGACGGGAAACGATGTGGGATACTCAGGCCGGTCGTCCTGCAGGTAGTAGTACTCGAACGGCGCCAGCGGCAACGGAAAGATCGCATCGGGTATAGGTCGAACGTTGCTCATGCAAGTGCGTCAGGCTGGCGGCGGGAATCTTGGCGGTGACAGGCCCGTCCCGGCCCGGATTGTCGCCTTCCAAAACAGGATAATTGGGGCCGCCCTGGCGTGCTGCGCTTGGCGACATTGTGTCCCTTGTTGGGGAATCGTGCCGGCCAATGGTTCCGGTCGAAAACCACTCTCAACCGACGTTGTCCGCCGTCGTTTTTAGAGTCCAACAAGCAACCGACTTGGCTGGCTGGTATCAACAGGGCTTAGTGGACGGTTGTCACGTTGTCCACCGTCGCTTATCGGGTTTGGCAGGCGTTTTTTTCGATAGGATGCCGTCCCGAGCGCCGGGACAACCGCTGAGCGTGCTTTGGGAACGCGATGGTCCGTTGACAAAGGTTAGAACGACCGAAAAATAACTTCCTCCTTTTGCACCTCTCCCCCTGGGAGAGGCCGGGTGAGGGGAATTCATTCTGCGGAAGTTATTTTTCGGCCGTTCCTTAGGCCCGTCTCAAACGCCGCCTTGCGGGCGGCTATCAATTGAGTCGAGCTAGTCTGGGTGTTCTTGCCGTGGGCCTCGGACGGTTATAATGGCCAGGTCGCAGTGCGAGGGCACAGCGACACGCGGGCGTAGCTCAGTTGGTAGAGCGCTAGCTTCCCAAGCTGGATGTCGAGGGTTCGAGTCCCTTCGCCCGCTTTGAACTTCTTGGAGTTCGCATTCTGACGGATGTTCGCTTTGCCCGATTGCAAAGCCCTGCGGACCCATTCCACTACCGTGCGATTCTCTGGAAAGCGCGGCAGTCGTTTTCGGCATTGGCTTCGAATCAGTCACGGAAGTCTTGGTGTGCCAAACGTCGTCGTAGGCTTTCACCAATCGTTTGGCAAGCGCACGCCGGCTGAAGCGGCTGCGCCGTCGCGGCGAGGGCCGAGACGACGGCGAGGCGAAAGGGACCTAAACCACCACTTTTTCAGGACAAACTAGCCCCAACCCCGCCTCTCGCAAAACCGCCCAGAAAAATTCCACTTGAACTGCGAGCCAAGACAGTCAGAATCCCCTCAAACGGATCCGCCGACCCGAAGCGGCCCGTCGTCGGGTCGTAGGTGGGCCGGGCGCGGAGGTCGATCAGGCCCGTGGTTGGGTCGCGCAACTCGGCGCGGTACATCCGGTCGTTGGGCGTGCCGTTCGCCGCAGGGTTCAAGAGCACGCCGAAGGCGTCGTACGTGTACGTGTCGAAGATCAGCAGCGAACTGGCAAAACCCTGCGCCATCTGCCGCACGCCGCTGTGGCCGTCCTGATAATAAAAATACGTGGC
>CAYWTU010000381.1:2349-4891 GCA_964461275.1 uncultured Pirellulales bacterium
TTGATGACCGCATCGACGGCGTTCACGCGCTTCCTCACCTGGCTGCCGTTGGCGTGCTTCTAACCGTTCTCCGACCCGTTGCTCGAACCGGACTGATCGTTGCGGTCTACAATGTCCCGCCCTGGATTCTTCCCCTCACCTTGCCCGGACCTTGCCCGTCGGAAGTCTCGTTCCGAAACGACAATTCGGTCGCGCAATCGTAAGATGGCAACTGAGAGCCAAAACACCAAAATGGCAACCAAAAGTGTTGCTTCCGTGGGCCAAAACCGCTTCCACTGAGCAGATGCGTCGCCACTTTTTATAATCTTGACTGCCAACGGAATATGGATAACGACGTAGCACCAGAGCGTTCCGCCAGCAAGCAGGAGATTATTCCGAGTCATCACTCACTACCGTTGTTTCATCATTTGCTCAGCCAGGTTGAGTTCCACAAAAGTCTATTCCCAGCAGCCTGACGCCAACTGGACGCACTCGCGGATTCCACGGATTCTTGTCGCCTGTCGCGTCACGCCTAGTCAAACCGATTTGCGATCGACTTAAATGCACCCACAATGGTGCCTCCAACCAAAGTCTTGAAAATGGCGCGGGACGAAGGATCAGTGTATCCCTTTACAATCAGTGCCTTGTCTAAGTACTTCCCCATAATGAATGGTGGAAGCACGTTCTCAATCAGGTCATGTATGAACTCTCCGTGATCGGCCTTTCCATTGATAACATCGATGCCCCCATTAATCGATTGTGTTGTGATGTTAAACAGAAGCGTTAGACCGCCTTCGATGAATTCCTCGTATACTCCCAAGTCTTGAAGGCCACGATCGAAACTAACTCTTTGATCAAGGAATTCAGAGAACGCATACGACCAGACCGTGGCGGCATATCCCTCGTAGAAGTCGATGAACATGTCGCTATACGTGTATGTATTCCAGGTGTTATTTCCCCAATGATCGATGGCAGATAGCATCCATTTTATGGCACCTCCCCAAAGTCCTCTAAGTGATGCCTTAAGCACTCCATTCCATCCACCCTCAAGACTATAGACGACAGAGAGTGCCGTTCCGACTTGGGCTCCAACGACGAACCCCTTCAATGGACTTGCCCCAACCCACCAGTAACCGAATGAACTTGCTGCCGCTGTGCCTGCCGTAACGGCGGCACCAGTCGCTACGCCTCTCATTGCAACGGAACCGAGCAAGCCACCAAAGCTTAAGCCTCCGGTCAAAAACATCCCCGTCGGATCGGAATTGTTCACCGGGTCGGCGCCGGCGTAGAGGAACCGATGCCGGGTGATGGGATTGGTGAGAATCCCATCAAACGGGTCAACGCTTGTAAAGCGTCCCATTTCGGGCGAGTACCCACGCGCCCGAAGGTCGTAATCCCCCGTTAGCGGGTCACGCACTTCACCGCGGTAGAGGCGCGCGTTCGGTGTGCTGCTAAACGCCGGGTTCAGATGGACGCCAAACGCGTCGTACGTGTAGCTGTCCCACAACAGCAGCGACGCGGGATGGGCCTGCGCCATCTGCCGCACGCCGCTGTGGCCGTCCTGATAATAAAAATACGTGGCCGGGTCAGCGCCCGAATAAGGAACCCGCTCCTGCGAAATGACCTGCAAACCAAACGTGAACCGCACGGTCTTATCAGCATCACCGGCCACGTACTCCGCCACAACTTGCCCATACGGCAACGAGTGGTCCCAGACGCGCCGCGTCTCAACGCCGTTCTCGGTCCTGGAAACGCGCAAGCCGCCGTCGTCGTGCTTGTACGTCACTGCGCGATCGACAACACCGTCCGCGTCATCATCGAACGACACCGCCACCAAGCGGCCCTGCTGATCCCACTCATTGATGACCGCATCGACGGCGTTCACGCGCTTCCTCACCTGGCTGCCGTTGGCGTTGTACTGGTAGCTCGTGACGTCCGACCCGTGCGTCTCGGTCAGCAGCCAATCGTTGTCATCGTAGGCATAGTCAACCAGTTCCGTCAGCACGCTGTCAACCAGCGTCTCTTTGCTGAGCCGATTGCCGACCCGGTCGTACTCGTAGCGGAACTCGGTCGGCCGCCAGCCCACGCCGCTGATAGACTCCTGATACGTCTCCGACGTGAGCCGGCCGAGCCGGTCGTACTCGTAATCGACGGGCCGCTGCTGCGGCGTGCCTGAGAAATAGTCGGTCGTCTGCTCGTCGACGTGCGTGATCTTCCCCGCCAGGTCGTACGTGTAGGCGTAGCTGGCGAACAGGCGGTTGGGATACGGCGTATAGTCGCGCTCGTCGTAGGATTCGATCGTCAGCAGCCGATTTAGCCAATCGTAGGTGCGCAGTTCGTGGGTCTGGTTGGCGCCGTCGGTGCGGGTCAGATTGCCATTGAGGTCGTACGTGTAGGCGGTGGTCTGGCCGCGAAACGCGCCGAGAATCGCCGCAGAGGCGCCTTTCGCGGCGAAACTATCGTTGCCAATGGTTAGCGATTCTCGCCGCTCAACGACGCCCTACCCAATTCCCGCGCTCGGCAGTCGCGACTCCCAAGATCACGCCAGGTCATTTAGGGGGAA
>CAYWTU010000382.1:0-4885 GCA_964461275.1 uncultured Pirellulales bacterium
CAAAGAAGTCTGGTTGTGCTGGCTGCAATGGATTGAGACTACCGTCCTGCCAAGCGCCGACCGATCCGCCGGCGCCTGGGAGATCGGTGAAAATGGCCTTGTCCGGTCGGCCATCGGCCGCTTGCAAGACCGGCAATGTCCCCAGCCCGACGTTGGCGAACAATTGATGATTGCCGCCCACGCCCGGCGTGGTTGCGCCGCGAAAATCGCCAAATGGTCCGTTTGTGATGAAGTTATTCGTAGTCGAAACCACGTGATCGGTTGTCGGTCGGAAGAAACTAAACTCCGGCCCGATCGCCCGAATCAGTTTGGCCGCGCGTCGATCAGCGGCTTGAAACGGCGAGTCCAAACCTGTCACCAGAACATCTCCTCCTCCGGCGATGTAATTTTCCATAGAGGTCAATGCCGCGTCGGACGGCGACTGGCTGCCCCGCACCGAGTAAACGACGAAATCGTAGCCCGTCAGCAGCGATGCGTTGGCCAGATTCGCGTATCCGGCGGCCTGCTCGCCCGTGATCTCAGTGACGGTGTGGCCGCTGGCGGTCAGGAGCCCGGCGACGGGACCGAAACCTCCCGCGTAATCGTCGACCAAAAGCACCGAACGCGCCGACGCCGAAACTGCACACAACAGCGCCGCCGCCGTCACGCAGACACAAAATGCCATTCGCATCGAAATGTTCCCCTCGCCATGTAAACCAGAGACGGTGCGCCTGAGCTTGTGGGCGGCGGGGCAACAAACGACCGCGAGCCGCGCGCGTGCACGACGCACAGCGGCGGCGGAGCTTCGTCGCGAATCGAAGCCGGAGACCGAACCCGGCAGGCAACGAATTAGGCTTGCCAGTTGCGCCCAAGGATGCTCGGACGAACCGTCACTAGCTTTCCCCTGTGCCTAAACAGCGCCAAGAAGCGGCCAAACAACCTGACAACGGCCGCCGAACTCCCGTTGATTCGAGCGCACCGAGAAGGTTGTTTGTTGGACTCTAGAAACCAATGCAGCCCTCAGCTTATTCCAGGCCTGGGGGGCGGGCAAGCAATCAACCGGCTCGTGCAGCGTCTTTTGGCATTTCCCTTGGTTGCCGGCCCCGATTACCATTGTGTTGCCAACGTGTATTCCGCCCGGCAGTAAAAATGCAGGCAGGCGGCTACCCCCCCAACCTTTCTCTTGAGCTACCTATGAACGGCAGAATTCGTCTATCGATCTTGCTCTTGGTTGCGATAGCCCGGCATCCGCTATTGGCCGCCAAGGACGCGCCGCTGCCCGCCCCGCGCTCGGGCGAGGTACGTTACCAGGCGGCCGATCAAGAAGCCATCGTTCCCGAAATCTTCCGCCTGCCGCCGGCCACGTTCGCCTTCGAGCAGCAGTTCATCAAAGGCCCGCAGCCCGACAAGATGGAATGTTCACTCGTACGGTTTCCCTCGCCGCTGGTGACACCGCATCCCAACAACAATACGGTTCACTGCGAGTACTTTCGGCCCCTGGCCGACGGTCGGCATCCGGGTGTGATCGTGTTGCATATCCTGGGAGGCGACTTCGATCTTTCGCGGGCGTTCTGCCGACAGATGGCCATGAAGAACGTGGCGGCGCTGTTTCTGATCATGCCCTATTACGGGCCGAGAGAGCAGCCCGGCACGGACATCGAGATGATCTCGCCGGACCCCTATCAAACGGTCCGCGGTATGCGCCAAGCCGTGCTCGACATTCGCCGCGCCGGCGGTTGGTTGTCGGCGCAGCCCGAGGTCGACCCCGAGCAATTGGGCATCATGGGCATCAGCTTGGGCGGCATCACCAGCGCGCTGGCCGGCGCCGTCGAACCACGGTTCAAAAAGATGTACCTGATGTTGGCCGGCGGCGACATTGGCCGGGTGATGTTGGCCAGCGAGGCGCTGCCCGAGCTGGTCGAAGCCCGCAAAAAATGGCTCGAGGCCGGCCACACCGATCAGGAATTGGTGGACATCTTGCGGCCAGTCGACCCTGCGCAATACGGCCAGAACGTCCGCGGCCGGCAGGTGATGATGCTCAACGCCAAGAACGATGAGATCGTGCCGCCGGCCTGCACCGAGGCCCTCTGGGAGTCGTTCGGCAAGCCGGAGATCATGTGGGTCAACGCGGGCCACTACAGCGCCATGCGGTTCATTCCCGGCGCGCTGTCCAAGGCGGTGACATTCTTCCAGGCCGAGACGGCGGCGAAGTAGCTGTCCGGCCAGCCGCGCATGCCCACGTCGCAACGTGCCAGCGCCTACCCATCGGCGCCGTGTTGGCCCGCTCGCTAGTGACGGGAGGTCGATAGGGCCGGCGCCCGTGGCCATTGCAATGTCTCGAACGGGCCGGTGACCTTTGCCGCTGCCGACACAAAGCCGCGACCGGTGGTCGCGGGGACACCGGAGTTGACTGTATCTTTCGCCGGCAATGCGACGTCGTCGTCCTGGTCGTCAACCGTCGCGAACGCAGCCGCCACCGACATCGCTCTGTCCAACGGCACAATCAACTGGCTCGCGTACTTCCGGTGGCTGGACGAGCTATCAGGGGAGTGACGCTCTCCCGGCAAGAGATTAGGTTCTGGGCGGCATGTCCCACGTCTTGCCTGGGCGTGTGATCGGCGACCCGACATGCCATCGCAACTCGCCATGATTCGTCGTCCGCCGCTTTCCCCGCGATCACCGATCGCGGCTTTGCGGGGGTTGTCTGGGCTGGCTTCCCGGTTCAATTTACTGTGGTTGGGGTTGGCGCGATTCACATGCTCACGCCTCGGGGCGTGAAGCATGCCACCCGGTCGACATCGACGCATCACAGCATCAGCGGCTCGGCGGCCAGTTGCCGCCCGTGGCGCGTCAGTTCGTACATGTCGCGCAAGAGTTGCACGTCGCACTCCCGCTGCTCGACGCTGCGGCGGCGGAACATTCGCTGTTGCGTCGAAATCATCACGTCGACCGGCGCTTCGGTCACCTGGCCGAATAGCCGGGCGTAGTTCACAAAGCTGGCCACGTTCGTGGTCACGTAGCCGTAGACCATGCTGCACGCGCCGATCGTTTTGCCGGTGAAGATGCCGGTGTTGATGGCCGTTTTGGCGTAGTCGCCTACGATGCAGCCGATGAACTGCATATTGGTCGAAACCTTCTTGCCACCGTACTCCATCTTCACTTCGCCGTAGGTGTTCTTCAGGTCGCTGTTGCACGACCCGGCCCCCATATTGACCCAGCTACCCAGATAGCTGTGACCCAGGAACCCGTAGTGCTGTTTGTTGGTGTACGGTTCGATGATCGAGGCCTCGATCTCGCCGCCGATTTTCGTCGTGTGACCCAGCACCGCCCCGTCCTTAATGGCGGCGTGTTCGATCACTCGGCTCTTGGCGCCGATGAGCGCCGGCCCGCGAAGTAAACAGTACGGCCCAATCTGCGCCCCGTCTTCAACGATCACCGGCCCGGCCGTGGTGTCCCACACCACGTGCCGGCCCAGGCTCACGCCGGCGCCAACGAACACGCCTTCGTCCACTTGCGAATAGCCGCTTTCAGCGGCGCGGAATTCAAGGTTCTCCTTGACGTGCTTGAGATGATAGCGCACCACGTCGTGCGGATACTCAAACAGCGGAATCTCGGCCGCCAACGGCAACAGGTCCAACTGGTACAGCCAGCGGACGAACTCCTCGCATGCGACTTCGTGGCGCGGCAACGGTTGGCCTTCGGGCAATATGGCCGCCGCCACGCGGGTTCCGGTGCGCACCACGCCGGGCCGACCTTGTGACAAGAGTCGGTCGAGTTCCGTGCGAACGTGGATGGATGGCGCCGCTGCCGCATTGACCAACAGTCGCAGCCCCGCGTGTCCGAAAACCTTTTGGGCGTGAGCGGCGTAGTCGTGGCCGTGCTGTTGTTGGAAATCGGCCGCCGCCACCGCGCGGAGGTGCGGCCGCACGACCCAGGCAAACTCGGCCTTCAGGGCCTGAACGTGGTCGATCAGCCGGTATCCGGCGCAGGTGACCGCGAACAAGGGCCGTCCCGTCGAGATGGGGTACATCTGCGGGGCCAGTTCGTCCTCAAACAACAGAATGCCCATGGCGTCGGTCCTTGGCGGTCACGGTCCTGGCGGCGAGCGCCCCCAAGGCTCCCTAATCTTACCTCAGCAGCGGGCCGACTGGGCGGCTTGGCAATGGTACAGCCGCTTTCCACAAGTTGTTGCCGGAAAATGAGTTGGGAACAAGCTCTAGAATGCGTTGCAGCGACAGATTGGCGTGCATTGGGCGGAATAATCCTTCGATCCCCACCAGTCGGCCCGGTGAAATCGGTTCACCACCGTTGCCGTGGCGGCAAATTGGGGCTCGAATTTCAGATGAACCAATTGACAGTTCGTGGTGGTAGCTCTACGATCACCGATTCGCCCGCCCGGGCAACTGGCGGGAGATGTGTTCAGAGAATCGAATTGGGAACCTTGTTTTGACGGCGTGGGGAGCTTCCTGCGCGCCGTCGGCCGCTCACTAGCGGCATGGAGAGTTGGCTGTGTCCACCGCCTCGCACGAAGTGATTCGGATCCGCATGGAAGCTTACGACCACGCAGTGCTGGATCAAAGCGCCGCTGAGATTGTGGACACCGCCAAGCGTACTGGCTCGGAAGTGCACGGCCCGATTCCGCTACCCACGCGGATCGAGCGCTATACCGTGCTGTCGGGGCCGACGATCGACAAGAAGGCCCGCCAACAATTCGAAATCCGGACGCACAAGCGGGTGATTGACATTGTGCAATCGACCGCAAAAACGATTGAGGCCTTGAACAAGTTGAGCCTGCCCGCAGGCGTCGACATCAAGATCAAGGCCAGCAGTCGGCATTAGAGTTGTCATACACATGCCCCCGCGCGGCGATCGTCCGTAAGGCGAATCGACCATGGGGCGGGCGTTT
>CAYWTU010000383.1:0-4877 GCA_964461275.1 uncultured Pirellulales bacterium
CAGCCCGCTTGTCCGCCAGCAATCGCTCTTGCAGCCGGTCGATATCGGCGATCGGATAGTTGCAGTTGAACACCTCGACCGTGTCGACTTCGGCGCTGGTGTCGAGCAGCTGCGCCAACGCCTCGGCTTCGACCGCCTCATCGAGCGAAACATCCAGCGTTGCCAGCGTGCGCCAGGCGGCCGCCGCCCCGTCGTTGTCCGCCAGGTACGACCGGAGGATGGCCAGGTTTCGCCACACGGCGGGGGCGTCCGGGGCATGGGCGCTCAGGGTCTCGAACAGCCGCGCCGCTTTGGCCCAGTGCCCGTGTCCAAGCTCGTGGATGGCCTCGTTGAACTTGGACTCCCAAGGGGCCTTTTCCGGACACAGACCAAGTTGCAGTTCCTCGCGAAACAGCAACGGCATGTTGGGCGACGTGGACAGTCGAGCCAGGAGCGCCAGCGGCTCCGAGTCGTTCTCGCCATTGAGTTGGTGTTGCAAGATCAAATGTCCGCGCGCGGCCAACAGGTTTCCCTCGGCGACCAACAACTGCACGATGCCGCCAATGGCGTCGTACAGTTGCCATGGCACCGCGTCGCCGCAGGTTTCCAATGCCTGGTGCAACACCGCCAGTCCCTGCTTGGCGCCGTGCTGCGCGGCTTGAAGGACGGCCGACTCGGCGAGCGCCACCGTGTTGCCGGGAAACTTGGCCAAGGTTCGTTCGACGGTGTTTTGCGCCGCTTCGACTTGGCCCAACTCGCCTTGCAAACGGGCCTTGTGAGTTAGAAGACACGCGCGGTCCGGATACTTGGACTCCAAACGCTCGATATGTTCCAGGCAAGCCAACCGCTGGTCCGCCTCGAGCATTCGATCGATCTTATCGAGCTCGCCCATCAGGTCCGAGCAGCAGAACTTCAGTTTTTTGCCGGTCCCGGCGGGACAAAGAGCGTAGGGATCGGGCATGGCGATAATTCTGGGCAAGGTGAGTGAATCCGAGGGCAGGGCTGAACCAAAACCTCGCCGCCGGAGTGCAAACTGGTGATCGTAACATAGCCTAAGACGGCTGGCGAGCAGGGCCGGCAAAGGGGGCTAATCTAGGTCGCTTTGGGAGCGGATGACCGGCGGCCAACTGGCGCGCGTTCAGCACACCCGACGAGCGGATTTCGACGGCGCGGATCCCGAAGTCGCGAGCCCCGACCGCTGGCATCGCGGGGTCGCGATCCGTTATCGTTAAGTGACGCGTCAAAACCGCGCTGGGAACCTCTGTACCCGTGACAAGCCGCCATGACCTACCCCGTGTTTCGCGATCCGAGTCAAGAGGATGCGTTTCGCCGCGACGGCTACGTCCGCGTGCAACTCTTGAACGCTGAAACCGTCCGGCACTTTCAGCAGTTGTTCGACACCGCGCCGTGCGAGTGTCCTCAACCGTTCTACACCAGCCTGTGGAGCGGCAACGAGGAGTATCGCCGACGGGTGCATGAGGACGCGCAACGGCGGATCGAAGCGCTCATTGCGCCGATTTTGAACGATTACCGGATCGTGCTGGGGAACTTCGCCGTCAAAGGCGCCGGTGAAGAAAGCGCCGTGCCGATGCACCAAGATTGGTCGTTCGTCGACGACCGACAGTACCGCTCGTTGACGGTGTGGTGTCCGCTGGTGGATGTAGACGCGGTCAACGGCTGCTTGCAGGTTGTGCCGAAAAGCCACCGGCTGCTGGACAATGTGCGGCCGAACTTCGCGCCCGGGGCATTCTATTCGTTGTTTGCCGAACAGGAATCGTTGCTGCGCAATGAGCATATGTACGAAATTCCGATGTCGGCCGGCGAGGCGGTGATCTACGACGGCGCCATGCTGCACGCCTCCAATCCCAACCGCAGTGACCGCGTACGAGTGGCGGTGGTCGGAACGGCCGTCCCGCGGTCGGCGGACTTGCGGCACTACTTCCAATCCGAGCGCGACGCAATCGAGGTCTTTGCCGTAGGCGAGGATTTTTACTGGCGGGATGTCGTGCTTTCACAGCGGCCCAGCCAAGCACGGCTTCTGGGCACGATTCGCGCCGGTTACGAGCCGGTCACGGCCGAGAGAATCGCGGCCGTGATGGGTTTGTGACGCAGCGGTCCTGTCGATTGTTCACATCGGGGTTCTGTCGGCTCGAGTCGACCAATCGCCGCGTGCGCGCGGAATCGCTCGCAAGGTGACTGCACATGCACAAAACCACATAGGGAATTCGGCATGTCGCCTACGACTGGAACGTGTCTTAGCCTTGCATACGACCGCAGGGGTCACGACAACGTTTCGTTACAGGAGACCATGCGATGAATCCGGACGTGGAAGCGGTGCGCAGCAGTTTCGGACGCTGCTGTGTGAAGGGAGACGTGATCGGGCGATTTTACGAGTTGTTTTTGAAGAGCCACCCCGACATTGCCCCTCGGTTCGCCAACACCAACTTCGAGACGCAGAAAAACCTGTTGCGACAGGGAATCAACCTGGCGATCCTTTTCGCCGCTGACGTGCCAACCGGCGCCCTGGCGGTCAATCGCATTCGCGAGACGCACAAGCAATCGCGGTTGAACATCCCGCCCAGCCTGTACTCCTTCTGGCAAAAGAGCTTGCTCAGCGCGGTCGGCGAGTTCGACGCCCAATTTACGCCCATACTCCAACGACAGTGGGAAACGGTGCTGCGAAAAACGATTGACCACGTGACGGCCGGCTACGACGACAGCGCGGCGGTCAAACGAACTGCCGCCAAGAAGTAGCCGCCGGCAATCGGCGATCGTCACACCAATCGGCTGCCAACTTGATACACCAGCAGCGCCGCCAGATAGGCCAGTGCGGTCATGTAGCCAAACGCCAGGATCGGCCAACGCCAAGAACCGGTTTCTCGCCGCATCACCGCCAGCGTCGAGGCGCATTGCGCACAGAGCGAAAAGAACGCCATCAGCGACAGCGCCACCGGCACGTTGAACACCGGCCGGTCGGTTCCTTCCCAGACGACCGTCTGCAAGGCCGTTTGCAGTCGCGTGCGATCTTCGTCTTCCGCCACGTCCACCTCGGCGCCCAGGTTGTAAATCACTCCCAGCGTGCTCACGACCACCTCGCGGGCCGGAAACGACGCCAACGCCGCGCACCCAATGCGCCAGTCCCATCCCAGCGGCCGCACGGCCGGCTCGATGGCGCGCCCCAACCGTCCCAGGTAGCTCTGCCGCTGATACGTGCCGGAGATCCGCCGCTCGACGTCGGCTAGCTCCTCGCCCAACGGGCTGGCCGCGCGCTGTTTTTCCGGCAGCGCCGCCAATTCCGAGTTCAGCCGCTGGCGCTCGACGGTTAGCGGCCCGACGGCAGCCGGGTCGTGCGGAAAATAGAGGGCCGCCCAAACGACGATCGACACCGCCACGATCAGCGTTCCCGCTCGGCGAACAAAAGCCCAGCCCCGCTCCAACATTCGGTACAGCACCAGCCGGACGCCCGGCCATTTATAGCTGGGCAACTCCATCACAAAGGGAGGCGTCACGCCGCGCAACAAGGTCCGCTTCAGCGACAAGGCCGCCGCGACCGCCGCCAAGACGCCCAGCAGATACATGCTGAACATCACCATTCCCTGCAACTGCACCAGGCCCCCCAGATAGGAACGGGCCGGGATGAACGCTCCAATCAGCAACGTATAGACCGGCAACCGGGCGCTGCAACTCATCAGCGGGGCGATGAGAATCGTCGTCAGCCGGTCGCGGCGGTCTTCGATGACCCGAGTGGCCATAATGCCCGGTATCGCGCAGGCGAACGACGACAACAGCGGGATGAACGATTTCCCGCTCAATCCCACGCGGACCATCATGCGGTCGGTCAGGTAGGCGGCGCGGGCCATGTAGCCGCAGTCTTCTAGAATCCCGATAAAGAAGAACAGGATGAAGATCTGCGGCAAGAACACCACCACTCCGCCGAAGCCAGCCAAGACGCCGTCGATGAGCAGGCTCTTCAGCGCGCCGTCGGGCAATCGGGCGTCGAGCCACTGTCCCGCGGCGCCCAAGCCGCTGTCGATCAGGTCCATGGCCGGCGCTGCCCAGGTAAACACCGCTTGAAACACGATCAGCATCAAGGCCGCAAAGATCAACGTACCCCACACCTTGTGCGTCAGCACCCGGTCAATCCGATCGGTGGCGGTCTGCGGCCGCTGAACGGGCCGCGCGATCACGCCCGTTAGCACGCGGCCGACCCAGGCATAACGAGCCATGGCCTCGACGGCAGGCGTCGGTAGTCCCTGCTCGGCCAACCTTGATCGTGCGGTTTTCAGCCGCTCGCGCAGCGTCTGATCGTCGGCGTGCACTAGGGCCGACTCCAAATAGCCGCTGGTATCCAACAGCAGTCGTTCGACTAGGTAGGGAGGAATCGCGCGGCGGCCGTCGGCGGCGGGCCGTTGGGACAGGTGCTGCCGCAACAGCTCGGTCTGTTCCTGAAACGGCGCGGGGAACGGATTCTCGCGCGGGCCCACTTCTGCATGCACCGCTTCGCACAGCTTTCGTCGCAGGGCGTCGATTCCCTGGCCGCGATGTGCCTGTAGCTCCACCACCGGTACGCCAAGTTGCCGCTCCAGCCTGGCAACGTCGACTTTGAGACCCCGCGTATGCGCCACGTCGACCATGTTGAGCGCCAGCACGACGGGCCGCCCCATTTCCAACACCTGGCTGACCAGATACAGGTTCCGCTCCAGGTTGGAGGCGTCCACGATGCAGATCACCGCGTCCGGCCGCCCCACGTCCGCCTGCCGCCCCAGCAGGACGTTGACCGCCACCATCTCGTCGAGCGACCGCGGCGCGAGGCTGTAGGTGCCAGGCAGGTCGATCAACTGCGTCGCCCGCCCGCCCCACTGCACCGTGCCGATCTTCTTTTCGACCGTCACGCCGGG
>CAYWTU010000384.1:0-4871 GCA_964461275.1 uncultured Pirellulales bacterium
ACACGAGCAAGGCCGATCCCGAATCGGAAGAAATCGTGCTCAAGCTCGACAAGCCGTTCTGGAATCACGACGGCGGCACGATTGTCTTTGGTCCCGACGGCTATTTGTACATCGCCGTGGGCGACGGCGGACTGGCGAACGATCCGTACCAGAACGGTCAAAATCTAAGAACTCTCCTGGGCAAGATCCTCCGCATTGATGTCGATCGCGTAGGCGACAATACTCCGTATTCCATTCCGGCCGACAATCCGTTCGCCGGCCGCTCCGATGCGCGGGGCGAAATCTGGGCGTACGGCCTGCGAAACGTGTGGCGAATGGCGTTCGATCGCCCTACGGGAAATCTGTGGGCCGGCGACGTGGGACAAGACCTGTGGGAAGAGATCGATCTTGTCGTCAAAGGGGGCAACTATGGGTGGAACATCCGCGAGGGACGGCGCCCCTTCGTTCGCAAGGGGGGCGCGCCGCCAGCGACCGACGACAAGCCCTCGGACATGATCGACCCAATTTGGGAATACCACCACGACGTGGGCAAGTCCATTACCGGCGGACTCGTCTATCGCGGGAAGCGAGTGCCGGAGTTGGTCGGCTCCTACCTGTACGCGGACTATGTCTCAGGCAGGCTCTGGGCGCTGCAATATGACGAGGACAGCCGACAAGTGGTTGCGAACCGTGAGATTCCCCTGCCCAAGCCCATTCCGATCATGTCGTTTGGCGAAGACGACCAAGGCGATGCCTACTTTATGACGTACTCGGAAACTCCTCAGTGCGTCTACCGCTTGGAACGGGAAGACTAGGCCACGGTGACGTCGCTAGGTTCGCCGAACCAGTAACGCCAAGCCGCACCAGTAGCGCCGTCGTCGGCCATCACCGGATCGCCGCGATTCAACGCAGCGCAGGTCGGCAATCCGAGCCGCCGCCCGTGGTGCAACTAAGCCGCGGCCAGTGTGTCGCGCATCATACGGCGCAAGAAAATCGCGGAGTCGCCGGCTTGGCCAGCCACTCCGCGAAGTGTGTCGATGTGTTTGCCCGGCCCGAGAGCCAAGGCAAATCAACCGCGCAAATTTGACCCCACTGACTAACGTCGGCCGTAACCGCCGCCGCCGCCACCATAGCCGCCGCCACCGCGCTTGCCGCCGTAACCGCCACCACCGCCACCACCACGATTCTCGCGCGGCCGGGCTTCGTTAACCGTCAGGCGACGACCGTCATGCTCCTGGTCGTGCAGACCAGCGATGGCGTCTTTGGCGCCGTTGTCGTCGGCCATTTCCACGAATCCAAAACCCTTGCTGCGGCCGGTGTCGCGGTCCTGGATTACCTCGGCGCTGCGCACGTCGCCATACTGGCTGAACATCTGCTCCAGCGAGGCACTCGTGACCGAATAGCTGAGATTGCCGACGTACAGTTTCTTACCCACGATTCGAACTCCTCAATGCATTGAACAAAAAACAGACCCGTATTGCTTCCCGGGTCAAAGCGAAAGGGGCCAAATGGTGGCCCGCCAAGCAGGAAAGGCGAGAATGGCGGAATTCGGAGTCCCCAAAACCGAGGCCACGGACCGCGTCGTCAAACCAACTGCCCGATAGTCTACCACTTGAGCCGGTCTGGCAATAGCCCAATGCGGTTTTCTCGGGATTTTCGCACATCGCGGTGACCAACGGGCCACAAACGGGCTTCTTGTAAGGCTCTCAGCCCTGCGCCGTGCGATGCAAAAGCTGATCGACGGTCACGGCAGCCACAATGATTCCGCCGATCACCATCTTCTGCACCGGATCGCTCACCCCGACGTACACGCAGCCGCTGCGCAAAACGGTCATCGTCAGGGCGCCCACCAGCGACCCCAATACGCTCCCCCGGCCGCCGTTCAAGCTGCCGCCGCCGATGACCACCGCCGCGATCATTTCGAGTTCCTTTCCGATGCCGGCCGTGGGGCTCCCCTGCTTGTTCAGATCGTTGAAATCGAACACGCCGGCAAGGGCCATGAACACTCCACCCAGGGAATAGACGGATATCTTCAAGAGCGGCACGTTCAGCCCGCAAAGCCGGGCGGTCGCCTCGTTGGATCCTAAGGCGAACACATAGCGGCCAAAAACGGTGTACCTCAACACGGCCGCCAGCGCCAGCCCCAGGCCCAACACGATCCACACGCCGGGCGAAAATATCTGCCCGCTCCCCTTGGCGGGCGCGTCTAACAAGGTGCTGAGCCAGTCGGGGGCGGGCGCCTGCACTTTTTTCTGGTCGGCAATCTGTTCGGCCAGGCCGCGAAACAAGAGCATCGTTCCTAGGGTGACGATAAACGGGACGAGCCGTAGGCCGGTGATCAATAGGCCGTTGAACGCCCCGGCTGTCGCCCCCAGGCCCAGCACCAGCACGAGCGCCAAAATGGGCGACACGCCGCTGCGCAGCGCGACAGCCAGCGCCACGCTTGTCAGCGCCAGCACCGACCCGGCGGAAAGATCGATTCCGCCGGCAATGATGATCAGCGTCATTCCCAGGGCGCCTACGCCGACGATGGCCGTCTGTTTGGCCAGCACCGTGACGCGAAACGACGACAAGAACGGCGACTCGGGCGAGTATAGCTGTTGGTACCCCAAGAAGATGACCAGCACCAATCCCAGCCCGACGAACGGCGCCAAAAGCGACCACATCCAGCGCGCTGCTGAAAGCCCCACGCCGGCAACCGTCCGATTTTCTGCGGCGCGGTTCATGCGACGCCCTTCGCGGCAGTCGGGCGACCGGTGGCGGCATGCATGATTTCTTCCTCGGTCCAGGCCGAAGCGTCGCGCACTTCCCGCAGACTGCCGCGGCACATCACGCCGATCCGGTCGCAGACATTCAGCAGTTCCGGCAAGTACGAACTGACCATGATGATTGATTTGCCCTGTGCCGCCAGTTGTCCCATCAGCCGGTAGATCTCTGCCTTGGCGCCGACGTCGATGCCACGAGCCGGCTCGTCCAGCAGGAGCACATCGGCCTGTTGGTGCAACAGTCGGGCGATGGCGACCTTCTGCTGATTTCCCCCGGAAAGCTGCCCCACAGCCTGGCTGGGGCCGGCGGCCTTGCAAGCCATTCGCTGCATCCATTGGCCCACCGCCTGGCGCCGACGCGGCAGGTTGAGTAGGCCCGCCAGCGAGTACGGCCGCAGGCGGGAGAGCGTCAGGTTGTCGGCAACTGAAAGTTCCAGCGCCAGCCCTTCCTCTTTGCGATTCTCACTCACCAACCCCAAGCCGCGGCCGATGCTATGTCGAGCGGACCGGGCCACCGCGGGGCCCCCGGCCAGTTGTGCTGCGCCGTCGGTGCGCGGGTGCAGGCCGTACAAACAGCGGACCAGTTCGCTTCGTCCCGCGCCCACGAGCCCGGCCAGCCCGAAAATCTCGCCGCGGCGCAGCTCAAAAACGACCGCCGTCGGGCCGCTGCGGCCGGACAGCCCACGTACCGCCAAGGCGGTTTCGCCGGGCGTGTGGGGCGTACGAGGGAACATTTCGGTCAGCTCGCGGCCCACCATCAGACGCACGACGTCGTCCAGCGATACGTCGCCCAGCCGGCCGTGCTGCACCACGCGGCCATCGCGAAGCACGGTGTACGTTTCGGCCACCTGCACCAGTTCCTCCAGAAAGTGGCTGATATAGACGATGCCCAAACCGGCGGCGCGAAGATCGCCAATGACGGCGAACAGTCGCCGAGCGTCGTCTTCGGTAAGCGAGCTGGTCGGCTCGTCGAACACCAGCACACGGGCGTTCTGCGCCAGGGCGCGAGCGATCTCGACCAATTGTTGCTGCGCAATCGGCAATTGGCCCACGGGCCGATCGAGCGCGGCATCGGCCATTCCCAACCGGGCCAGCACATCGCGGGCGACGATCCGGTGCGCGCTGCGCCGCACCCAGCCCCACGCGCTGCGCTCTTGACCTAATAGGATGTTCGCCTCGATCGACAGATGCGGGGCGAGATTCAATTCTTGATAGATCATGGCGATGCCGGCCGCCCGGGCGTCGGCTGGACGGCGCGGCGCGTACGTTTGGCCCGCCACGCGCATCTGCCCTTGATCGGCCGGATGCACGCCTGCCAGAATCTTCATCAGCGTGCTCTTGCCGGCGCCATTTTCGCCGATGAGCGCCCGGACCTCGCCTGGGCGCAGGCTCAACGAGACGTCGTCCAACGCCTGCGTGGCGCCAAACCGCTTGCGGACGCCGGACATTTCCAGGAGCAGGTCGGACATCGGGAGCTGCTAAAAAGAACCGCTGGCGAAGAGAACCCCTCGGCTGGCAACGGTTACATCTTAGCGGCCAACTCAAGGCAAATCTCGCGGACCCGATTGGGGTTAATGTTCGGGTTGACCTTCTTGGCCTGTCCGACCAGGGCCCCAGCCGCCTTGCCGACGCCGTTTTTTATGTCCGCCACGATGTTTGGATTGGCGTCGAGCAGTTTCTGGCACAAGTCGACGAGCGCCTGCTCGTCGACCTTTTCGATCCCCAGAATCCGCATGGCTTCGTCGGCCGAACATCGCGCCTCGACCATTTTCGCGAGAACTTCGCGGCCGCGGCCGGTGTCAATTTCGCCCCCTTTCACCTTGGCCAACAGCGCCGCCAGACTTGCGGCATCGACGGGAAAGGTTTCGATCGTGAGCTGCTGTTCCTTGAGCAGCCTGAGCACGTCTTGTTGCACCCAATTGCTGGCCAGCTTGCCGTCGCCGCACCGTTGGGCCAGTTCCAGGAAATAGTCGACCAACGTTTGGCCCTGATTCACCAAGACATCGCTGTCGTATGGGGTTAAGCCATACGTCGATTCCAGCCGCGTGCGTAGAGCCGCCGGAAGCTCGCCCATGGCGTCGCGGACCGCGCCGATTTGGGCCTGCGAAACCGTGACTGGAACCAGAT
>CAYWTU010000385.1:0-4868 GCA_964461275.1 uncultured Pirellulales bacterium
GGCCGCCAGTGAACGGTCGAGTTGCTGCAAATTGGCCACCGCCCGCGTCGCGTCGCGAGTGTTGGTTACATAACGGCCGCCGTGCGGCGGCGTGATGGGATACAACCATTCGGCGTCGATCTTTCCGCCCACCTCCTGCGTGAGTTGAAATTGAGCGGCCACCCAATCGGCCTCCGCCGCTGCGGCGTCCGCCCGAGCCGCGGCCCGCGCGGCTTGCAACAGCAGGGCCAGCGCTGGCCCCGTCAGTTCGCCGCGCACCGATAGGCGATCGCGGCTCAGCGCTTCCACCTGGCCCAGCAGCCGCCGTTGCGATTGCCAATCGGAAAGCGCCCGCCGCGCGGACCAGTAGGCGGCCACGGCTTCACGGCGCCGCTGGGCCGGCGCCTGTTGCAGGCAGGTTTGCAGATCGAGCGGTTGGCCCCATCTGGCCGAATCTTGGCGATCGTCGCTGGCCAACTGCACGGCCAACCGTTGGCTGCGGCGATACGGTGGCAGCTCCGCCAGCTCGGTCGTATCGAGCGGTCGCGCGGCTGTCGGTAGTTCCGGGGCGTCGCCCGAGTCGTTCGACTCGCGCGGCGCACCGGGGGCCTGCGCCACGCGCAGGTCGCCGGCGCCGGCTCCCTGGCGATATTCGTCTCGGGAGGCGGTGTAACTGGGAGGGCGAAGCGTGTTGCGATGCGTCGCGGGACGGGTTTCGTCCGGCGCCTCGTCGGCCGGAACCAGGTACGAGTCGTCGGGCCCGGTCTCCGGCGGCGGCAACGGGCGAATATGAGGTTCGTCGTCGAACCCCCGCGGAGGTTGCCGTAAATTGGTCGTCGACTCCGAAAAATCGCTGGTCGCATCGTCATATTCGACGGCCGCGTCGTACCCGTCGGAATCCCGCTGTCCAAAGCGGCGGTCGTAGTATTGTGCCGGTTCGACCGGACGCCGATCGTAGTCGCCGGGCCAACTCTCTTCGCCTTGTCGCCAGAGGCTCGTCGAGGCCGAGTCGGCCGTCCGGATCAGCATAGCCCGTAAATCAGCCGGCGAGGCGTTCTGCGGAGCGACGGCCAGGGCGTATTCGGCAATGGCCTGATTGTATCGGCCGACGATCGCCAGAAATGCCTGCTGTTGCTCGACAAATCGACCCCACGCGTCGATGGCCGAATGGACGTCGAAGTGGCCTTCGGCGTACCCATCGCGCACCGCCTCCCAGGCGTCCTCGGCGGCAGTGGCCGCCGCGGTGCGCAGGTCCACCGCCCGATGTTCCAGCGGCAAAAGGCGCTGCATGAGTATGGCCGGCGGCGGCGGCGTGCGGCCGGAGAAAATCTCGTTGTAGCGGGTGAAGTAGACCGCCGAGTGCGGCAAATCGGCCGGTAAAGGCAGCGGCTGACTGCTGGGCCGGCGGAGCGTTTGCGCCAACGTGCGCTGCTGCTGGAAGACGTCTTCTCGCGCCCGTTCCATGCGGGCGTGAGCGTCGTCGCGCTGCTGCTGAAGATGGCGCTGGTCGTCGCCGGCACGGCGGTCGCGAGACGTCGACGGCGCGTCGGCCGCCGACAAATCGGAGATCAGTCGGTACGCGACCAAGTGTGCGTTATAGTCGCCGACTGCGGCGGCCAGTCGCCAGTAGTCTTGCACGGCCCGCAACTGTTGACGCCGCTGGGTTGAACTCTCCAGCGCCACGAGCAGCGAAATCGGCTCACCGTCGACCTGGCCCCCCGGGTCTTCCGCCAAGATGTTGCGGATCAGGCTGGCTGCCGGGGAATGAGACGATTGCGGCGGCGACTTTGTCTTGGATGGTGCTTGCGCGGCCGTGGTGGAGCGCGAAGCGCGCTGCTGCGCCGTTGCTATGGAAGGGATGGCCAAACCCGCAAGCAGCACCGCGGTCCAAATGAGCACACCTCGGTTCAGCCGCCGGGCATGGCGGTGAGCCGAGAGGGCCGACCGGCGTGGGGTCCGCAATACTGGCTTCATTCGCCTTCCTGGCGCAACAAGACCGCCTGCACGACCCGGGAATTCATGGATCGTGGAGTTTTTGGAATTCGGCGTCAGCGTGACAGTTTCGGCAATTTGCGTCAACCCGAATTGGCGAGTACCGGGGCAGCGAACATACCCGTACGGAATGGACTGCAAGGCACGCAAATGCCAGGCGCCAATGGCACAACCAAGGTGCAAGGTTGGATCGGGCCCGGCCACGCCCAATGCCGTTGGTCCCTGGGGGGTAACCCAGCGACCGCGGCGGTATTGAGGCTGGGCTCCGTCCCATTTGCGGTCGCTTGACCCTCTTTCGCCGCGCCGCTAAGATTCTGCCCATGCTCGACTTACCGCGTCGGGCTTTCTTTTGGAACTACTTTGTGAAACGATTCACAAAGTCCGTGGGACCCAGGCCCGCGGAGCCGAAGAGGCCGCCAAACAACCTGACAACCGTCCCCTAACTTCCGTCGATTCCAGCGAACCATAAACGTTGTTTGTTGGACTCTAAGAGACTGCCAAACAACCTCCACTAACTGCCGTCGATATCAGCCCGTCGAGCAGGTTGTTTGTGGGCCTTTCAAAAAACGTCGCAACCAAGGTTCATTGCGCAGGCCAACTATGGAGTCCGTCTGGCTGCCCGTGCTGCTGTTCGGCCTGGCCGCCGCCGTCTTAACGGTGGGGCTGTTGGCGGTCTCTCAGGCGGTTGGACCAAGCCGTTCCGGTAAGGTCAAGGAAATGCCGTATGAAAGCGGCATGGATCCGATCCACGACGCCCGGCGGCGGTTCGACGTGCGGTTTCATCAGGTGGCGATCGCGTTCCTGGTGTTCGACGTAGAACTGTTGTTCCTTTACCCCTGGGCGGTGGCTTCGCGGCATCCGGAAGGGGTCGACGCGGCGGTGGCTGCCGAGTGGGTCAGTAATCGGCACCTGGTGTTCGGCGGCGTGATGGTGTTTTTGCTGTTGGTGATCCTCGGCTTCGTTTACGACTGGCGCAAAGGAGTTTTCCGATGGCGCTAGAACTCCCCGAAAACGTGATGGTCAGCAAGCTCGACGAATTGGGCAGTTGGTGTCGCAAGAACAGCCTGTGGCCAATGCCGTTCGCCACGGCCTGTTGCGGGATTGAGCTGATGGCCACCGGCGCCAGCCGGCACGACCTGGCTCGCTTCGGGGCCGAGGTGTTCCGCTTCAGCCCGCGGCAATGCGACTTGATGATTGTGGCCGGCCGGGTGGTGATGAAGATGCTGCCGGTGCTGCAGCGGATTTGGCAACAAATGCACGAACCCAAGTGGTGCATCTCGATGGGGGCCTGCGCCTCGACGGGGGGCGTTTTCGACACCTACTGCGTGGTGCAGGGGATCGACCGATTTATCCCGGTCGACATGTACGTGCCCGGCTGTCCGCCGCGCCCGGAGCAGTTGATTCAAGCGATCATCGATCTGCAAGACAAGATTCAGCGGGAAGGCACCATCACCGGCCGCGAGTTTGAACTCGCGTCACGTCAACAGCCGAAGCGGGCGCTGGTGGAATTGCCCGTGATTTCCCGAGCGGCGCTGCCCACGAGCTAGCCGCCGCGCAAGGACGCCAGTCATGATTCCCAACGAAAAGCGGAGCTTGCAAGACCGGCTGGGCACGCTCACCAGTAGCGTGGGACCGCTGGAAACCAGCCAGTTCCGCGGTCAGACGCGGGTGATCGTGCCGCGGGCGCAGTTTCGGCACGCCATGGACGTGCTGAAGAACCTGTGCGGCTTTGACCTCTTGGTGGACGTCACGTGCGTTGACTATTTGAATTATCGCGACGCCCGGGACCGTTTCGGACTGGCGTACCTGCTTTGTGAAACGGTGACCAACCAGCGGCTCACCGTGCGGCTGCTGGTGAGCGAGCCGGACTTGACCGTGCCGAGTGTGACGCCGCTGTGGCAGGGCGCCAACTGGTTCGAACGCGAGGTGTTCGACATGTTCGGCATCGTATTCGAGGGCCATCCCGATTTGCGGCGAATCCTGCTTCCCGAAGAGTTCGCGGCGTTTCCGCTGCGGAAGGACTATCCCTTGCAAGGCCGCGGCGAGCGGCACAATTTCCCGGTGCTCACCAGGTCCTCGAGTTAGCGACTGCAAGTTAGCGGCTTCGAGTTTGTTCAACGGCGCGTCATGACCACCACGCAATCCATCCTGGCGCAACTGGCGGCCGACGAAAACGCGGCCCGCGAGGAGGATTACACCTGGACGCTCAATTTCGGTCCGCAGCACCCGGCTACGCACACCACCTTGCGGATTGTCTTGAAGCTGGAAGGGGAACGGGTGATCGACGCCGTTCCCGACATCGGCTATTTGCATTCGGGTTTCGAGAAAATCGGCGAACACCTGGACTACAACCAATACGTCACGGTGACCGACCGGATGAACTACATCTCACCGCTGGCCAACAACGTGGCCTGGCACCACGCGGTCGAGACGCTGCTGGGCATCGACGTGCCGCCGCGATGCAAGTATATCCGGGTGATTCTGGCCGAATTGGCGCGGATCAGCGATCACCTGCTCGCCAACGGCGCGGTGGGGCTGGACACCGGCGCGTTCACGTTTTTTCTCTACGCCTTCAACCAGCGCGAGGCGCTGTACGATATTTTTGAGACGCTGTGCGGCGCGCGGTTCACCACCAGCTACACCCGCGTGGGCGGCGTGATGCACGACGCCACGCCGTTGTTCGTCGAAAAAGTGCGACAGTTCGTGCGCACGTTTCCCAAGACGATCGACGACATGGAGCGGCTCTTGAACCGCAACCGCATCTTCGTCGACCGCACCAAGGGGGTGGGCGTTCTGAGCAAACAGGACGCCACCAATTGCAGCGCCACGGGCCCGATCGCCCGGGCCAGCGGCGTGACCCGCGACCTGCGCAAGGACGAGCCCTACCTGGCCTACAA
>CAYWTU010000386.1:0-4866 GCA_964461275.1 uncultured Pirellulales bacterium
GCGAGGGGGACCTGAGCGAGAACGCGGAGTATCACGGCGCCCGCGAGTCGCAGGGGATGTTGCAAGCGAAAATCAACCTGCTCCGCGACAAGCTGAACCACGCCAGCATCGTCGACACCTCGGCCGGTCCAAGAGACCAAGTGGCGTTCGGCGCCACCGTGGTGGTCAAGGACCTGGACTTCGACGAAGAGGAGATTTACATCCTCGTGGGCGCCGGTGAAGAGGACTACGACCAGGGCAAGATCTTGGTGACCAGCCCTTTGGCGCAAGGCCTGATTGGCAAGAAGGTGGGTGAAAAGGCCGAAATTCCCGTCCCCCGCGGCACACTCAAATACGAGGTGCTGGAAATTCGCTACGAGTCGTAAGCCGACTCCGAGCGTCGCGACCGGCAGGGGCGCCCAGCCGGCATCGAGCGAAGGCCGGCAGGCATCGAACGAAGGCCGGCCGGCACTGCTCTATCGGCACTTCACTATCTCGCCGCCGACGGTCGGCGACTGGGTTGGCGGACGACGTGCCTGGCCAGGCCAACGCGCTCCATCAGCCAGATGGTGCACCACGTCAGGTCGATTTCCCACCAGCGATGCCCGTGCCGAGCCATCCGTGGGTGGGCGTGATGGTTGTTGTGCCATCCTTCGCCAAACGTCAACGCAGCCACCCACCACAAGTTTCGGCTGTGGTCGGTGGTTTCGTAGTTGCGATAGCCCCACAGGTGCGTGGCCGAATTGACGAACCATGTGGCGTGCAGTACGTAGACCAGCCGCACGAACATTCCCCACACCACCAGCGACCAACCGGTGTACCGATCCCACACGGACGCGCCGACGGCAAACAGGATTCCACCCAGAAGCAGGTGCCAAACGATAAACGTCCGGTCCAAGAAGCGAATCACCGGGTCTTTGAGCAAGTCGGGCGCCCAGCGCCTGTGCAGCGCCTCGCCGCTCTCGGCCGACTCTTTGGGCAGAAACCACAGCATGTGGCTCCACCACGGGCCATCGAGCGGCGAATGCGGATCATCGGGCTGGTCGCTATGGACGTGATGCTTGCGGTGATTGGCCACCCAATGCAGGGCTGAGCCCTCGCCGGCAAGTCCGCCCAGCCAGGCAATGAACCAACGAACCGGTTAGGAAGTGACAACGCCGGCGTGCGACAACAAGCGATGGTAGCCCAGGCAGATGCCGACGCCGCCGGTCAGCCACCACAGCGCCGCGAACAGCGCCAGCCCCTTCCAAGTGAAGTAGAGCGGCGCCGCCAGTGCCCCCACATGCAATACAATCAGCCAGATCGCCGTCGGCCAGTCGATCCCCTCGGCCAAACGCGAGGCCAACGTCCCCAGCTTGCGCGACGGCTTTTCCTGAGGCGCCGTCGAGGCGTCGTCGGAAACATCAACGTGTAGGCGCTGCGGGGCAACGGAATGATCGTCGGCAGCAGCCACGGTGCAGGGTGACGGTGCGGCATGTCCTCGAATGACATTCAAGGTGGAAGGGCTTGCGATGGTCGACATGCGGTAGAATTCCTTCTCGAATCGCGACGCGGTGCTTCAAAAGTTGTCTCTGAAGAACTCTACTGAAGATTCGTCCACCGGCTGTCACGGACCGGTCGCCGGACGGTAAAAGTTTGGTAATTACCCGCGGCAACCACGTCGCCGACGGGCCCCGACAGCCAGTCGCGGCAACTGCACAAGGTTTTCCGGGGCGGTATCTAGGGGCGAACGATTCGCCCGCCGCCAGGCGTCACCGTTATGGGGAGATCGCAATGCACGCAAACACAACCCGCCTGTGGCCGGTGGCGCTGTTCACGGCCGCATATCTAGTCGCGGCCGTAGCCGCCGCTTTTGTCCGCGGCAATCGCGAATTTGTGTTCTACATTGCGGTCATGCTGGCGCTCATCGGTCTTTTGGCTGCATTGCATCGCCGAATTGGATTCAGTGAAGGGCTCTTGTGGGCGCTTAGCCTGTGGGGGCTGGCGCACATGGCAGGCGGACTCGTGCCGTTGCCGTCGTCGTGGTCGTACGACGGCGAGCATCGCGTGTTGTATAGCTGGTGGCTCATTCCCCAGCGGCTCAAATTCGATCAGGTGGTGCACGCCTATGGATTCGGCGTGTCGACGTGGGCATGTTGGCAGGCGCTGCGCTCGGCCCTGGCCGGTTGGTTGCGACTGCCGGCGCCGGATGTAAAACCGACGTTCGGGCTCCTGACGCTGTGTGCGCTGGCCGGAATGGGGTGCGGGGCCGGCAACGAAGTGGTCGAGTTCATCGCCACGCTAACGATGCCCGACACGAACGTCGGGGGCTACGAAAACACCGGCTGGGACCTGGTGAGCAACCTGGTCGGCTGCGTCACTTCGGCGACGCTGATCAAATTCAGCGACCGGGCCTGAGTTGGGGAGCACGGGCGCCGCATTCCTGCTGAATCGCGCGCTAGTTCTCGGGTACGTCGTGGGCCGCCGACTCGTCGTAGTCGTCGGCGTCGGGACTGGCCACATGCGGCACGCCGTACGATTCACCCAGCCACCGGCCCAGGTCAACCTGTCGGCAGCGGGCGCTGCAAAACGGGAGCGCCGTTGACTGTTCCGGTTCAAACTGTTTTTCGCAGATAGGGCAACGCATGAGACGTTAGGGAGCAGACGGGGCGATCAATCGCCCGACTTGGCCGTCGAAGCCGACTTCGATTCCGAAGATTTGGATTCGGTCGACTTGCCGCCCCCTTCGGCTGCGGCCGCCTTCTTATAGCTGTCGCTGCGATAGTCCGTCTGATAGAAACCGCTGCCCTTGAAGACGATCGCCGCCCCGGCGCCAATCAGCCTCCGCAGCTTGTTCTTGCCGCACTGGGGGCACTTCTTCTTGACCGGATCGTTGATCGACTGAAACAGCTCGAACAGATGTTCACAGGCGTCGCATTTGTAGTCGTAGGTGGGCATGGCGGTCGTTCTCCCAAGGCCGGTCTCGTACGGTGTGCAAGTCTAGGTTTCGGCGGGGGGCGGGGCCTTGGACACAATCACTTGCGCCGGCCGAATGACCCGATCGTGCAGCCGGTATCCCTCCTGCACGACCATTACAACCGTGTTTTCCGGATGATCGGCGTGCGGCTGCTGCGAGATGGCTTGATGGGAGTGTGGGTCGAACGGCTGCTCCAGGGCGGCGATCTTCTGGCAATGATGGGACTGAAAAACCGTTTCTAATTGTTGCGCCACCATCTTCACGCCGGCCAAGAGCCCGGCCGCGTCGTCGCACTTTCCCGCCGCGTCGATGGCGCGGCCGATGTTGTCCAGCACTGGCAACAGGTCGCGCAGCAGCGGCAGATTGGCGAACCTCCGCTCTTCATCGATCTCGCGCCGCGCACGCTTGAGGACGTTGTCCACCTCGGCCTGCGCGCGTAACGCCCGATCGTTCGCCTCGGCCAGTTCCTCGCGGAGCTGCGCCAGATCGGCCGACGCCTGCTGGCCGGCTTCGAGCGCCGCATCGACTCCGGTCGCGGCCTCGGCAGTCGCCTCGAACGCGGCGTCCGCCGCTTGCTGCGCCGCCTTGGCTTCCGATTCCGCTTGTTCGTTCTTCTTCGCCGCCGCCGTCACGGTGTAGTCCTCCGATAAACCCCGCTCGCGCGATGTTCGTTCATGGGCCGCCAAACAACCTGGCAACGGACCTCTAACGCCCGTTGACTTCGGCGAACCGAGAAGGTTGTTTTTGGGACTCTAAGAGTCGTCGCGAGCGTCGTCCCCTTTGACAAAACCTTTGAGCTTGTCCAAAAAACCTTTGCGGTGCGGGCTGACGTGGGCGTGCTCCAGCTCGGCCAACTCGCGGAGCAGTTCCTGTTGCCGCGACGTAAGTTTCTTGGGCACGTCAATGTTGACCTGCACCAACAAATCGCCGCGTCCGTGGTGCCGCGGGTCGGGCATGCCCCGCCCCTTGAGGCGAAACACGTCGCCCGTCTGCGTTCCCGCCGGTATGGTGAATTTCTCCGGGCCGTCCAGCGTCGCAACGTCGATCTGCGCCCCCAGCGCCGCCTGGGCGTAGCCAATCGGTACCCGGCTCACTAGGTGCTGTCCGTCCCGCTGAAACAGCGGGTGCTCTTTGATCTGGATGAAGCAGTAGCAGTCGCCGGGCGGTCCGCCGTTGGGGCTTGGCTCGCCTTCGCGTTCCAGTCGCAGCCGGGTGTCGCTGTCCACGCCGGCCGGAATCCGCACCTCGCGGCTGACTTTCTTGAGGACGAAGCCGGCTCCCCGGCAGTCGTTGCACGGATCCTTGACGATCTGTCCGCTGCCATGGCACGAGGGACACGTCGTTTGCACCTGAAAGATGCCGGAGGACTGCACCACCTGGCCGACGCCGCCGCAGTACGTGCATCCTTCCGGGCGCTTGCCTGGCTTACAGCCGGTGCCGTCGCAGGACGAACACTTCTCGTGGCGATCGAACTTGACCGTCTTGGTGGCCCCTCGAGCCGCCTCAAACAAATCGAGAGTCACGCTGCAGCGCACGTCGGCTCCGCGCCGCACCCGGTTGCGGCCCCGACCGCCTCCGCCGCGGCGGCCGAAGAACTCGCCGAACACGCTGTCGCCGAAGATGTCGCCGAACGCAGAAAAAATGTCATTGACGTCGTTGAAGTGGGCGCCGCCGCTGGGTCCATCGACGCCGGCGTGACCATAGCGGTCGTACTTGGCCCGCTTTTCACCGTCGCTGAGCACCTCGAACGCTTCGGCGGCCTCCTTGAAATTCTTGACCGCCTCTTCGTCGCCCGGATTGCGATCGGGGTGGTATTTAAGCGCAAGCTTACGATAGGCGTCGGAAATCTCTTTTTCCGACACGTTCTTGGCCACGCCTAGAACTTCGTAGTAGTCGCGTTTGGCCGCCATCGTCACCATGGCCGATCAATA
>CAYWTU010000387.1:0-4866 GCA_964461275.1 uncultured Pirellulales bacterium
GGACGTCAGCTCTGGCTCGGAAAGTAACGACGGATCGTACGTCATTTGCAGTGTGAACGGATCGGTCTGACCGCTGGCACCGCCATTGTTCACCATGCCCGTCAGATCGAGAACTTCGCTGAGCAATGAATTCACCCCCTGGGGCAAAGGAGGACGGGTTCCGGTGAGCGGCGATTCATTTGCATTTCTCAGCCGCCATTGCATGGTGACGCCGGTGTCGGTGCCGGTCGAGTTCTTTCCGGCTCGGATGTTGGTACTCGTCAACAAACCGCCCGTGACGCTCGAACCAAAACCGGCGTAGCTGGTGCTGTTGGGAACGGCACGAGTCAAGGTTGGTCCCGGCGTGTTGAAATCGCCGCCCGAGTTGGGAGCGATGGCAATATCGGCGGAGCCGTTCCTAGCGAGTGAGTCGGTGATGTTGAGCGTGCCGGCAGCGACCGTGGTCTTGCCGGTGAAGGTGTTGGGGCCGCTGAGCGTGATCGTCCCGCTTCCCAATTTCGTTAATCCAATCGTGCCGGTGCCAGACGTATGGTCGGCGATGACACCAGTATAGTTTCCGCCCGTCGCGTTGTTGTTGCCGATGGTCAAAGTCGAAGTTGTGGCCGTCGCATTGTTGACAATCGTCCCACCCGTACCGGTGAAATTGCCGACCCCCTGCGAAGTGCCGTTGAGATCGAGTACACCGCCATTAATTGTCAGCGTGCCGTTGATCGAACCCAACCCGCCGTTGGAACCAGCGGTGCTGTTGCCATTCATTTTTAGCGTACCGTTGCCGATGGTCGTGCCACCGCCGTAGGAGTTGGCTCCGCTGAATGTCAACGTGCCGATGCCAAACTTGGTCAGGTTGCCGCCACCGCTTAGAACCCCAGCAAATGTAGTGTCTGCATTGTTACTGCCCACTGTCATTGTGATGGATTGATTTCCAATGTCGGCAAGCGTAACGGCGTTACTGCCCGACAGCCCTCCCAAATTAAACGTCCCGATTCCGCTGCCAAACAACAGATTGTCGCCGCCCACAGAGACCGTACTATTCTGCACGGAGTTGGCATTGTTGAGTTGAAGAATCGCGGTTTGAAGCAGCGTATTCCCCGTATACGTATTTGCATGGGAAAGGTACAGGGTACCGGCTTCATAGACCGTCAGCGAACCGCTTCCGCTGATGGCTGCTGTAATGTTTGTGTGACGGCTGCTGTTGCCGAGACTAACTCTGCCGCCACCGCTGCCCAATGTTATTCCGTTTCCGGCCAAGGTCCAAGTGTAGGTTCCGCCCGCCGCCGCAGCGATATCGCCATTGTCAAGCGTCAGATTGTTGATGGTAATCGTATTGCCGTCGAATCCCTTAAAATACATGCTTCCGCCCGTGTTCAACGTCAGTGAGTTCCCGGCAAACGTGAAATTTCCGCCATTGGGCGGCGTTCGCAGAATTCTCGACTGCGGCGATCCCGAGCCGGACACAAAGTAGGAATTGCCCGCCGAAGGTGCAAGACCATTTGACCAATGGAGACCAGTGTTGAAGCTCGTAAAATTCAGATCATCGTTGGCCACCAGTGAAAAATTCGCGGCTGACGCGGCTGGCCCGAGGCAACAGAAAATCGCGATCCACACCCAAAAGGAGCAATATGCCGTTCGACCATGTCGCATGAGCCGACTCCCAAAAATGTGTTTGTTTCAAAGTCCCAGAGTTTTCAGGCGATTCGATACCTTCGCCGCCGAATCGCGTAACCCAGCAACCAGAGCAGGCCGAGGCCGGCGAGAACGAAGGAGGAGGGTTCGGGAAGGGGCGAGAGCACAACCCCGTGTATCTCGCCGCTGGGGTTCATGCCCCATCCAACGATCTGCCCGAGATTGTTAATATCTCGGCATCCATTGAGAGTCCATCCCGTCCCCGATGAATCTAGGAGCGCGTTGGTGTTCCGGAGGCCGTTGACACTATCCCACACAAAAAGGCCGCCAGAATTCCCGCCAACGACTACCCCGTTGTCGTTGATCCCCTCGGCCAAGCCGGGGCCTAAATCGGTAATGATTCCGTTCCGCCAGACCATCGCGTGATGCACGGATGAAGAATTGAACCATGTCTCACCGGCAATCTGGCCCAAATTGTTGATGGCATACGCTCGCGTATTACCCGTTCCACCATTGAGATCGCCAATGTCTATCATCGTTCCATTCTGCCACAGAAAACCTCGATCGCGACCGGTGTTATTGCTGACTCCAGTGACCTGCGTATTGTCATTGATCGCGTAGGCATCGCTGTAACCCCCTGACCCACCGAGGCTCCCCAAGTCAGTCGTAACTCCGCCCGAATACAAATAGGCGTGCCCAACTCCGTCCGACCGGGCTGAGTGGCCAACGACCTGGCCGGCGGAATTGATGCCATTGGCGAAGTCATAGACGTTGCCGCCTAGGCCCGGAACCCTCGTCATTTACTCCGCCGCTGTAAATAAAGGCCCAGGATGGACCACTGGTGCTGGTTTGTCGGGAATTGCCGACAACTTGTCCGGCGTTGTTGATGGCGATCGCAAAGCTGGCGGCATGACCGGGCGACAGTGTGCCGAGATTAGTCGTGGTGCCGCCGGAGTAGAGGAACCCGCGGTAACCGGAACCAAAATCCTTATAGCCCACCACTTGGCCGTTGTCATTGATACTGTGGGCGTCATTCCCACCCAGGGGGCCGAGGTCCGTCAGCGAATACTTTTGAGCGGCGTAGGCGTCAGAGGCGAATGTCGCCGAGACGATCAGAAAGACAACCGACCACAAAGAACGAACCAACGCAGCGAACGAAGCGTCGCGGTTCGAGGCAAAATGAACTGCCAGACAAGAGGGCACGGGGGCGTGGGTCCGGTTCATTAGCGAAATCTCGAACTGGCGGGGCGATATTTTCCATCGCAGGCATCCGTGCAGGGTTAGTTATCATCCCACCAATGGTAGATTTCAAGTATCACTCGATGAAAAACGGGCGAAGATTTTGAAAGACCGTTCGATTGAGCGTTTCCGCACTATTCGACAATCGTTTATGCGTGGCGTCCATCCTGCCGACGCGAAAGGTCCATTATTTAAGCTAGGCTTGAGCAGTACATAATCGACCTGTTTTGCATTTCAGCGGGATCTCGCGTTCATGTCACACCACGCCTATTCGCCGATCTGCGATGAGCGAAACGCCACCCGCGTCGGCAGCGATTCGGAGACGACGTTCGCGGTGGTCTATCGCGAGCCGGGCCAAGAAGCCCTGGTGGAAGTTCACGACGAGTCACTAGGCGGTCTGGGCTTGTTGTTCTCCGCTCCGCCCATTTGCGCCGTGGGCCAGGAAGTGACGATCGTCTTTGCCACGTCGATCTTCACAGGCAGCGTCATGCACATCGAGGTGCGGGAGGACGGGCGTTACCTGGTGGGTTTTTGCTGTGAATCGTTCTGCGATGTTCGCAGCGAATCGATGACGGACGGGCAACAGGTCGATTCCTCGGGTTGAAACGTCGCGACGGCTCATTCCATTCCGAGTTTTCGCAACGCGTCGGCGATTTTGCGCATCAGCCTCGTCGTCCCATCCCCGATGGTGTCGGAAGGTTGACTATTTATTGAACTGACTGACCGTCTTGATCCATTCCTTGGCCATCAGTTGGTGGCCCGAGTACGTCGGATGGATTCCGTCCCAGATCCAGTATTCAGCCGGAGCCCGTTGGCAGGCATCGTCGAAGACCTGTTGGAACTTGACCAACGCCGCACGATGCTTCTCGGCCAACTTCGCGACGATGGCCTGTCGCTTCTTGACGTCCTCGTACCGCCCGTCGCCGTCCTTGTGGCCACCCTTCGGCAGGTAAAACGGCTCGCAGAGAATGAAATGGATGTTCGGGTTGGCGGCACTGGCGTCGTCGAGCAGCTTTTCGTAAACCTGTTCGTACTGGTCCAGGGGCACGTGGCCGCCGTCGTTGATGCCGATCAGAATGCTGAGCACGTCCGGCTTGAGGTCCAGCGCGTCCTTCTGCCAGCGGGCCGCCAGATCCGTCACCTTGTTGCCGCTGTTGCCGCGATTCAGGAACGTCAGCTTTCGCTCGGGGTATTGCTCGCCATACTGGGCCGCGACGAGAAAGCAGTAGCCGTGCCCGAGAATGTGGTTGGGATCCTGACTACGGCCCCGGTTGCCGTCGGTGATCGAGTCGCCCTGGAACAAGATTCTCGCGTGCTCTTTGAAGAGTGGAATGTCGGCGACATCGGCCGCCTGGATGTGGCTTGGAATCAGGGCGACCAGCACCAGGCAGGCGAGAAGGAGAAGGCGGCCCGAGGTGGGCTGTTGGTTTTGAATCGGCATGACGGATGCTCCACTTGGGCTTATGTGGCAGAACGGTATGTTGGCCAGTCTAATGGATGAGCGAAAGCTGGTCACCTCGCCAGCGTAAAAAGTGTTCGGCTTGCGATGGCTGACAGGAGCTGTCCCGGCCATTACAATCCGAGGGCTTTCCAGACGACGATCTCATAACGCAGGTGTTTCCATGAAAGAAAACGAATTCAAAACGCTCGATGAAGTGGCGGATGTGACCGCTGACGCCGCCGAAACTTGGCTGACCTCGACGCAACTCGCCGAACTAAAACAGGCCATGCAGCAGGCCCTGGCAAAGCTGCCAAAACAATACTCCATTGAACTGGGCGTGGAGTTGCGGGTGTTCGACGAACAACGCGAGAAATGCGTACGGCTATTAACCACAGGATTAAATGCCAACAACGCCAGCGAAGAACCCTACGTCGCAACCGGCGACTCGACGGTGCAGAGGTATATCACGGATGGGGAAATCTGCCAATTGCCGCATGACTACTGTCCCCATTGCTGGGGTAGTTGGGACTTCAAGTTGCTCCACCGCCAGTGTCCGGAATGCG
>CAYWTU010000388.1:0-4833 GCA_964461275.1 uncultured Pirellulales bacterium
TCCGGCCGGCCGCCCGTGCCGCTTCGAGAGCCTGGTCTTCATCGCCTGCTTGGCGAGCACTTTCGGCGAGTGGCTCGTCGCGCGCCTCCCCGGCCAGCGCCGCCAATTGCTGCGGCAGTTGCTCTACACCTGAAAAGTGCGGCATCCGCAGCGACATCCAAGGCCGCACGCGGCTGCCGAGCACGAGAACCTCGTGCAGCGCCGCAGGAGTCAGCTTCTCGGCCACATCGGTCAGCGGTGGCGGTTGGACCGCTTCGGCCGACGTTTCGGATTGCCCGGCCAATAGCTGTGCGGCCAACTCGGCCGGCAGACCGCCGTAACCGCCGTACTCGTGGCAGGCCGTGCAGTTCAACCGCGCGAGCGTCAGGCGGGCCTGAAAACTCGGCGCCGGCGTCACCGGCTGGCGAACCGCCTCTCGGAGAAATGTGATCATGGCGCCCGCGTCATGCAACGGCCCGTACAACGGCGCGCCATTGCCCGGAATCTGGCGCTGCTTGTCCAGGCAACCCACATCGAATCGCGCCTGGCCGCTGGTCACATCCACGGTCAACAGCGCCGGCCTGACTCGCTGAGAGTCTTCCGGAAGTTCGTGGCACGCCTCGCAACGTTTGGCCAGGATCACCTGGCGCGCTAGCTCGCGCCGCATCTCGGCGGGCGAAAAGCCAGCGACAACGCCGTCCGCAACATACTGCCGCAGGACCGACGCGACGTCATCCGTCGGCAAGGCGATTGTAGCAGGCGTCGCTTCACCTGGCGGACCATCTTTGGTCAGCAAATAGGCTGCCAGTTGACGGCGCTCGTCCGGGCTCAAATCGAACCGCGGCATGCGGCCATCGGGATGGACAGCGGCCGGATTTTGCAAAAAGGTTTCCAGCGCGGCGGCGCTGGTTTTCGTTTCCAGACGGGTTAATGTCACCACGGCCGGCCGATGTTGAAACGATTGGTGACAATTCGCGCAGCCAATGCGATCGAACAACGCCTTTCCGGCCGCCGCGTCGTCGGGATTTACCGTCCGCTCGCCGGCAACTTCAATCGTCCCCGGCTCGCCGTTCGTTAGGTATTCCGCTAACACCTGCCGCTGAATCTCTCCAGCCTTGTCATCCGAGAACAGGCGGGGCATTGTGGCCTCGGGCCGCTGCCGACCAGGGTCCGCCAGCCACTTTGCGATCCACGCTCGGCTCAGTCGCTGCTGTGCGGCTGTCAGTGTCGGTCCGCGAAGCAGCGCCATCTGGTCGCGCAGCGGCGAATGATGACAGGCGTGGCACCGATATTTCTCAACCGCCTGCCACCCTCGGTTGAAACTAGGCCGTGTGATTAGCGGGTCATCGACTCCCGACCAAGACCCCGTCAAGGAGTTGGCGATGGCCAACGGACTGTCGTCTTGACCGGGCGCCCGATCGGTCACTCGCGACAAAGCCGCGGTCGGGATCGGTTCCCAATCGAAACGCTCGTGTCGCCAGTTGATCCGCAACCTTGCTCCGGCCGACGCGGGGCGATACTCGATTTGCAGCGAATGCCGCTTGGATTCGAGAACCAGCTTCTCCGTCTCCACGTGACGAGGGCCATCCTCGCTGTCCACCTCGATCAGCACTTGATCGGCAAACTCCATTCGCAGGCGGCCCCATACGTCCGCTGAGAACTGATACTCGCCGGCTAAAAGCGTTTCCAACTCGCCTTGCGCCGTTATTCGCCATTTGCCGGCGCCAAGTCGTGGGTCTGGCGATTCACCTGAGGTGAGCCAATACGTCGGCAGTCCCTGAAGGCCAACATCGACCGCGGTCGAGCGGCCATCGGCAAAATGTTGGACAAAGAGCCCCTGCGGCGGTTGCCGCTGCTCGTCCTCGGCCCAGAGCACGCCTGCGAAATTGCCGACGAGGAAAGTGATCAGCACAATCGCGGCGTAGAATGTGCGCAAAGGAACCGACTTCCCTGGCCATGAATGTCGGCGGCGCGGCATGTCGGTGCGGTTTCCTGTGGGGAAGTCATCCGGGGGACCATCATAGCAGCGGGGACAGTTCGCTTTCAACGCGTTCGAGGCAACTACAACGGCGAGAATTTGACGACCAGCGCGGGCGCAGCGGATAATCGTGCCTTCGATTGATGCATTCGAAACTACAATGCATCCGCACTAGGAGTGCCCTTACGATGAGCATTCAGATCATGAACGTCGTCTGCCTGGCCACGGTCGTTCTGGCCGGCGTCGTCTCAGCCTCGACGGCCCGGGCCGACGAGCTCGATTTGCGCCTGAAGCAAACCGACAACGCGCTCGTTATCACTTATCTCGGCCAGCCGCTGGCGAAGTATGTATTCCGCGACACACAGATTCCACGGCCATATTTTTGCGACGTCCACGCCGTAAACGGCGTTCGGATCACGCGACATCATCCGCCCCGCGAAGGAATCGATCTAACCGACCACGAACTGCTGCACCCCGGTGTTTGGCTGGCGTTTGGCGACCTGGGAGGCGTCGATTTCTGGCGCAACAAGGCGACGGTACGGCACGTTGGCTTTGCAGGCACGCCGCGGGTTTATCCTGGCGCAGTGATGTTTACCGCGATCAATCGCTACGAGAACCAGGGGCGGGCGCTGTGTGAAGAGCGCTGCGCGATCACGATCCAAGTGGTCGAGGGCGCTTGGCATCTTGATTGGCGCTCGACGTTCTTCGCACTCGTGGACGGAATCTACTTCGGGGACCAAGAGGAGATGGGGCTGGGCGTCCGGCTGGCAACCGACCTGACCGTGCAAAAGGGCGGCACTATTATCAATGGCCAAGGACTGGTCAATGAAAAACAGGCCTGGGGCAAACCGTCGGCTGCGTGCAGTTATTTCGGCACAAGCGACGGCAAGTTCGCCGGCGTCACCATGACCCCCAACCCGGACAATTTTCGGCCGTGTTGGTTTCACGTTCGCGATTACGGATTGCTGGCCGGGAACCCGTTCGGCCGCAGCGCCTTCACACAGGGTCCGGCTAGCCGCGTCGATCTTCAGCGAGAAAAACCTCTTACGCTGGCGTATCGGCTGACCTTTCATTCTCAATTGCCGACGGGCGCACCGATGCCGCACGCCGCCGATTTGGGGTCGCTGGACCCAACCGCGCCCCCCCTGCCGCGCGAGACAGCGCTCGACCGCTACATCGCCCAGCCCGATCCGGAATATGGCTTTCAATTGGTCAGCTCGACTATTAACGATGGCTTGACCACCTCGGTGCTCGAACTAACCTCGCAGTCGTGGCGCACGGACAACGATGTCGATCGGCCGGTGTGGAAACATTGGCTGACGATTGCGCAACCTGAAAAGCCGTCGGGCAGCTCGGGCTTCTTGTTCATCGGCGCCGGAAGCAATCATGACCCGGCGCCGACCGCCGCCTCGCCCCGCGTCGTGGCCCTGGCGCGTGAGACGAACACCGTGGTGGCGGAAGTCAAGATGGTTCCCAATCAGCCGTTGCACTTTGCCGATTCGCCAGAGGTGGCGCGCGTGGAAGACGACATCATCGGCTACAGCCGGGTGAAGTTCATGGAAACCAAGGACGAGACCTGGCTGGTGCGGCTGGCGATGGTCAAAAGCGGCGTCCGGGCGCTGGACGCCTTTCAACAGTTTTGCGCCAGTGAACAAGGCGGCGGTTTGACATTGACCGACTTTGTTGTCGCCGGCGGAAGCAAGCGCGGCTGGACCACGTGGCTGGTGGGTCTCGTGGACCCGCGCGTGAAGGCGATCGTGCCGTTGGTGATTGACGCCTTGAACTCGGAGGAAATCACACGCCACCACTACCAAGCCTATGGCTTCTTCTCCTCGGCGCTGGACGACTACGTGCGACACAAGATTTTTCCGCAGCGCATTGGCACGCCCGAGTATCAGGCGGCACTGGCTATCGAGGATCCCTACCAACATCGCCAGCGGCCATCTCTGCGGATGCCAAAGTTCATGATCAATGCCGCGGGCGACGAGTTCTTCTTGCCCGACAACGCTCAGTTCTACTTTCGCGAACTACCTGAGGAAAAACACATTCGCTACGTGCCCAACGCCAAGCATTCGCTAGCCGGAAGCGACGCGACGGAGAGCTTGCAAGCGTTCTACCAAGCGGTGCTCACCAACCGACCGCGCCCGCGGATGCGCTGGGAGAAAAACAGCGACGGATCGCTGCGGGTCGTCGCGCACGATCGGCCGCAAGCCGCCACGCTCTGGCAAGCGACCAACCCCAAGGCCCGCGATTTTCGGCTCGATGTACTCGGCCCGGCATACACCTCGACGCCGCTGAACGAGACCGAGCCGGGCGTATTCGTGGGCCGCGTTGACAAGCCGGCGACCGGCTTCACCGCTTTTTTCGTGGAGTTGACTTACGAAAGCGGCGGCAAGCACCCTTTCAAGTTCACCACCGAGGTCAGCGTCGTTCCCGACGTGTTGCCGTTTGACTTCGACGAGTTCCAGAGTCAAGCTCGGGCGCAGCCTTAGAGTGCGCTGGCAAGCTGCAAAATGTGTGGGATTCCAGCGATTGACGCGTCCGGCCGGCTGAATTCTACTGAATCACCGTGCCACACTCGCGTGTTTCCCTTGCGATCAGGCATCGCCGTCGCGAGCCGGGCGATTAGCTCAGTTGGTTAGAGCGCCACGTTTACACCGTGGATGTCGGGGGTTCGAGTCCCTCATCGCCCACTTGAACAGATGTACAGGTATGCAATAGTGTGAAATGCTCGGTAGTTATGCAGATTCCGCTAGTGGGCTTCACACCATTTCCCGCCTCAGCCGACGCTTGCTGCGCCTGTTTCTGCGCCGCCTGTTCATAGTGTGCGTCGGTCACTTGCAAGTAGTGCTTCGCCGCGACTGCCGCGCTGTTGC
>CAYWTU010000389.1:0-4823 GCA_964461275.1 uncultured Pirellulales bacterium
TCACCGAGCTGCGCACGCCGTCAGGGATTGACCGGATCGCTGGCGGCATGCGGGTCGATTTGCCGTCTTCCGTCTGCCGTTTGGCGGTCGGCCGGTTGTATCGGGACAAGGCGGCGATTGCGTCGCCGCGCGAACGGACCAATTGGCTCGAAGGCGCGCGCCGCGAATTGGAAAGCGCCTGCCGCACCGATCCCCAATCGCTCGAGGCGGCCGCCGAGCTAGGAATGCTGAACATGTTCACGGGCCGCCATCCAGAGGCGCTGGCCGATTTTCAGGATGTGCTCAAGAAAGGTCTCGACACGGCGCGGGTCAACGGGGCGATCGGCTCGTTGCTGCTGGATGCCAAGCAGCCCCAGAAGGCTTTGCCGTACTTAGAGCGGGCGATCGAGCTCGACCCGCACGAAGTCACGTCGCTGAACAACCTGGCCTGGATTCTGTGTACGGTCAAGAAGGACTCGCTGCGCAATGGTCAACGGGCGCTGGCGTTGGCGCAGCAGGCATGCGCGGCCACAAGCTATTCGCAAGCCGAGTTGCTCGACACCATGGCCGCCGCGATGGCCGAGCTGGGGCGGTTCGACGACGCTATCGACCTGACCCAGCAGGCCGTGCGCCGCATGCGGCAAGCTGGCCGCGACGCCAAACCGATGGAAGCCCGGCTCAGGCAGTTCCAGGCGGGCCGGCCAGTCCGCGAATGACGGCCAGGCGGCGCGAAACTTCGGCCATTCCGACCACCGGCGAAACGACCGTGCAGCGTGGCCGGCGCGAACTTCGTCGACAGCTACAATCCACGCGCCGCGCCGCTCCTGCGCGCCATTTCGGCGGCCGGTCGGGCGGCGCCGCGAATCTCGGTCCAAGCGCAGCATCGACGGCCTGCGGCATCGACGGCCACGGCGTGCATTCGCCAAACCTGCGCCGGCGTGGTGGCGATCGGCAGCGGGCGGCTTACAAGCGGCGCAGCGCGAGTCAGTTCCACGCCGCCGAACACCCCCGTGAGCTCGTCGCCTCGGAGGCACGACTGCGGGGCGCCGCGTGACCCCGTTGGGCCGCTAACCAGTTCCCAGGCCACATGCTGAACGGCCACCGGTTCGTCCACCCCGGTCGAAAGTACTAGTTGAACGTGGCCGTCGGACAGCGTCTGGGCGGTAACGCGAAGCTGCGGCCGGTCGCGCGCTATGGGGCACAGGCTCAACTGAACGTTCGCTTCCAGGTCGCTAATACGAATCCGGTAGAAGCCGACGTCCGCAGCGCTCAAGCGCAACGTTGCCGCCGCCGTCCCGGCAATGCTAAGCGTTCGCCGATCTTGGTGGGCGACGTCCCAATCGGCAACGAACGGCCCGCCCAGAGCTCGCGTTCCGATGTGGCCGTGCAAGTCGAGCGGCGACAGCGGGGATGAACTCGACCGCGTCCGCTCAGCACTCGAAGCGTCGGCATTGGCAAGGCGCAGCCAGTGTCCGCGCATGAGGTCGTCGAGCGCCTGTCCCGTGGCCTCGGTCAGCGCCGCTTCGCCGCAGCAGGGCGAAGCGATCAGCGCCCGCAGCGCGGAAGGGCCGTACTTTTGCACGCACCAGCGATGCAGAACGTAGGTGTGCCCACGGCTGCCGGCGTCACGGGCGCGAGCGGCGTCGGCGCCGGCCACCACCAGCGGCGATGCCTCGGGCCGCGCCAAGAAGGTCGAAACACGATAGTCCAAGTTGGTCCAGCCCCGGCCGGCCAGGTCTTCCGAGACATGCGCCAGGCCCTCGCTGACCCAGGGCTGCTCGATGGTCGTTCCCAACCAACCCCCGTGCGCGTGCCGAACGCCCGCCGCCACCGCGTGGGCCAGCTCGTGCGCCAAGAGCGTCTCCATGTGGCGTCCCGGCCGCAGTCCAGCGCTGAGAAACACCACATCGGCGGCGTTCGACCGCGGCGCCTGGCCGCGCGGCTCGAAATCGGCCGGCCGCACCATGCCCCCCAGCGAAACCTGTCCCGCCTCGAGCCGGTCGAGCCAACCGGTGACAACAATCATGAGCGCGCCGGACCCGTCGACGTCGACGGGTTGGCCAAGCTGCTGGGCGATTACCGGCAAGATGACATTGTCGTAGCAGGCGGCGATCGCCTGCGGCACTTGTGGATCGACTCGGTCGTCTTTGTCCACGTAGACATCGACGTGTCGGCCCGAGGCCCGCAGGAGCCCCTTCACCTGGCGATGCGTGGGGGGCGCTTGCGACATGGCGCCGGTCACCGTGAGCCAGACGTTTCGCTCGGCCGCCGGTTGACGAGCAACATGATGCGCCGGTTCAGAAGCGCGGGGTTCCGCTGGCGCGGCGGTGGGCGTGGCCTCGGGCAACGACCACTCCCGCCACGGTTCGATTTCGGCTCGCGAGACCGGCATCGCCGCCAGTGCGATCTCGCGCGACGCGGCGTCGCGCGAGAGGTTTCCCACCAGCAGCAGGTAACATGGTTCGGGACCGTCGAAGCGCAGGTCGAATTCGGTCGCGACGCCGGCCACGGGTACGTCGTAGCAGCGGCCTGCCATCAACGGTTGGCAGCGCGACTCCGTTGCGCTGCGATAGCACAGCGCAGCCGCAATCAACCCACCGGCACACCAAATGACAAGCCGCGGCATGGGCGTCCCTTCTCAGCAGACGATATCGACGCCCGACGCGCGCCAACTTGCTTGGCGACGGTCGATAGTTGGCCCGATCCGTTGGCCGCTGGCTCTGGCGACTGCGAATACCGGTAATTTGGGCGAGGTTTGCGGCTCCACGTGCGATTGCCCGCGCGCCCCCTGCTGGCTTATACTTCTTCCAGCCTCCCGGACCGGCCGAAATCTTCATGGCCGCCGATAAATCGTTCCAGCACAATGTCTTACGTCAGCCGCTCTGGCCCCATCATGTCTGCTCCTAAGCGCCCTGCCGTAAGCCGCAACGACGCCCAGCCGCCGTTTTACGTGGGCATCGATCTTGGCGGTCAGGGAATCAAGCTGGGGGTGGTCGACGATTTGGGCCGGACGCTGGCGTACTTCAAGATTCCCACAGAAACCGAGAAAGGGCCCGAAGACGGCGCTCGTCGAATGGGCGAGGCAGTCGCGGCGGTTGTGCGTGAGGCCGGGCTTCAGCCGGCCGATGTATCCTGGGTGGGCCTTGGTTCGCCGGGGACGATGGACGTGCCGGCCGGCATGTTGCTCGAGCCGCACAACTTGCCCGGTTGGTTCGATTTTCCAATTCGCGACCGCGTCAGCCACCATTGCGGCAAGCCGGTGGCGTTTGCCAACGACGCCAATGCTGCGGCCTACGGCGAGTTCTGGGTGGGCAGCGGTCGCGAGTTCCACAGTCTGGTGTTGTTCACGTTGGGAACCGGCATCGGTTGCGGCATCATCGTGGGCGAACTGCTGATTGACGGTGAAAACAGCCACGGCGCCGAGTGCGGTCACATCATCATCGATTGCGGGCCGCAGGCGCGGGTTTGCGGCTGCGGGCAACCTGGACACCTCGAGGCGTACGCCAGCGCCATCGGCGTGGTGAAGCGCACCCAAGAGCGGTTGGACGCGGGGGCGAGAACTTCGCTGTCGCAGCGCGTGGCCAAGGGTGAGCCGCTGTCGCCGTTGATGCTGGCCGAAGAGGCCGAACGGGGCGACGCCGAAAGCCTGGAGATCGTCTTGGAAACGGCCCGCTACGTCGGCGTGGGGGCGGTGACGTTGATGCACACCATCGATCCGCACGGCGTGGTGTTGGGGGGGGCGATGACGTTTGGCGGACACGAGACTTCGCTGGGACGGCGGTTCTTGGATGAAGTGCGGGCCGAAGTGCAACGGCGGGCGTTCCCGGTGCTGGCGCAGCGGATCAAAATCGACTACGCCTCGCTGGGAGGGGATGCGGGGTACATCGGCGCAGCGGGAGTCGCCCGGGCCGCCCATCAAAAGGCGAGGGGGGGGGCGTGAAAGCGATCGACTGCAAACACATCCGCAATTTCTCCATCGTGGCTCACATCGACCACGGCAAGAGCACGCTCGCCGACCGGTTGATCGAAACGACCGGCACGGTCGAGCGCCGCGAGATGCGGGCGCAACTCTTGGACGACATGGAGATTGAACGGCAGCGCGGCATCACGATCAAGGCTCGAGCCGTGGCCATGCGCTATACGCACAAGGGCGAAGATTACGAGTTGAACCTGATCGACACGCCGGGACACGTCGACTTTCATTACGAAGTTTCGCGGAGCCTGGCCTGTTGCGAGGGGGCTCTCCTGCTCGTCGACGCTTTTCAAGGGGTCGAGGCGCAGACGGTGGCCAACGCCTTCGCGGCCATGGACGCCAATCTGACCATCGTGCCGGCCCTGAATAAAGTCGACCTCACGCATGCCCGCCCCGACGAAGTGATCCACGAGATGGAGCACAGCCTGGGGATCGACGGGCTGGACGTGCTGCGGTGCAGCGCTAAGTCGGGGCTGGGCACGGAAGACGTGCTGGCGGCGATCGTCGAACGCATTCCGCCGCCTCAGGGCGATCCAGAGGCGCCGCTGCAGGCGATGATTTTCGATTCGCACTACGACACCTACCGCGGGGCCATTATTTACATTCGGGTGATGAATGGCACGGTCAGGAAGGGGCAAAAGATCCGGCTGATCAAGGCAGCGCAAACGCACGAAGTGCTCGAGTTGGGGCAGTTTGTTCCGGAGCGGCGTAGTTGCGAACAGCTTCAGGCGGGTCAGGTGGGCTACCTGATTTGCAACATCAAGGAAGTTCGTCAGGTGCATATCGGCGACACGGTGACGATACCCGGCGACCTCGCAGCCGAGGCCTTGCCGGGCTACAAGCCGCCGCAGCGGATGGTGTTCTGCGGACT
>CAYWTU010000390.1:0-4809 GCA_964461275.1 uncultured Pirellulales bacterium
CGGTGGGCAAGACCGACGAGTTGGGCTTCTATGCGGTGGAAGACGCGGTCCATGTCCACGACCTGCACGCGACGGTGCTGCACCTGTTGGGCCTGGACCACCTGCGGCTGACGTTCCGTTTTCAGGGCCGCGATTTCCGCCTGACCGACGTCGCCGGCAAGGTGGTGCCGAAGCTGCTGGCGTAGTATTTGGTTGTTCGACACGGGGAGTTCAACACAAAGTCACCAAGGGCGCGAAGGGACACGACGGAGCGAATGTAACCTCGGAGACGCGGAGTGGATGATGAAGAGGAATACAAAGCCGCGATCGGTGATCGCGGGGGAAGCGGCGGCAAGCGTTCGGCGCCAAGTTTCCGTCTTAGCCATGGGCGGCACACCCGTGGGCACTACCGCTGACGGTTCCTATTGGGGAAACGAACCGCGAAGGCACGAAACGAATGCAAGCCACGCCATGATCGGTGATCGCGGTGGAAGCGGCATTTGATGGATGATCGCCGTAGCCGAACTCGCCAGAGTTTAGCCGTCCCGGGAATTCGCCAAAGTCTGGCGACTTCGGTTACTGAGGGCGGGAGGGGATTTCGCCACATTCATAACGCCCCATGCGTGCCCCCTACACCATTGTCTTGGCCCGACCGCGCGATCTTGCCGTCCTGCCGGCCATCGAGACGGCTGCGAGCGTGATGTTCGAGGGCCACGGTCTGGATGATATTCCGGCCGACAGCACCGACCTTGAGGAATTCGCCGAGGCACAGGCGTCGGGCCGGCTTTGGGTGGCGCTGGTCGACGACGTGCCGGTCGGCTTTGCGCTGGTCGAACTCTTGCCCAGCGGCGCGCCGCACCTGGAGGAAATCGACGTCCATCCGTGGCACGGCCGACGGGGCATCGGCCGAGCGCTCGTCGAGGCGGTGTGCCATTGGACCGCCTTGGCCGGTCATCGCGCAATTACGTTGACCACCTTTCGCGACCTGCCGTGGAACATGCCGTTCTATGCTCGGCTGGGATTCGAAGAATGGCCGCAGGAGTCGTTAGCGCCGGAATTGGCCGCGGTCGTTCGCGACGAAGCGTCGCGCGGCCTCGATCCCAAGCGGCGCGTCGTGATGCGAAATCTATTAAAGTTCGGTTGAGCGACCACGGCCCGCGGGCGCGATCAAGCGCGCTTCCAACGCGATAGGATGAACCGCGAAGACACCAGGGCACGAAAGAACACAAAGCACGGAACGTAACCGCCGAGACGCGAAAACGCCGAGAGGGATAGCACAAAGCCGCGATCGGTGATCGCGGGAGAATCGGCAGTTGATGAACGATCGCCGTAGCCGAACTCACCAGAGTTTGGCTATCGACGGCGACTCAATCGTTCACATCTCCGTCTTCCGTTCAGCGGCGGCGGGTTGTCCGCCCGCGGCGCGGCGCATGAAGTGAGGGCCTTGCAGTTTGTGGCCCAACGCCGGCGGCTGGACGCCGAAGAACGTGGCGATCCGCTCGACGACGGCGACTTGCTCGGCGTGCGTCATCTCGGCAAACACCGGCAACGCCAGCGACTCCTGGGCGGCGCGCTCGGTCTCGGGCAAGCTCCCCTGGCGATAACCAAGCGAAGCGAAACATTTCTGCAAATGCAGCGGCACCGGATAGTAAACTTCGGTGGCCACCTGCTGTTGACGGAGATGTTCCCGCAGCGCGTCGCGATTGCCGTCCGGCACGCGGATCACATATTGATTCCAAACGTGTCGACGTCCGGCGGCCGCCGTCGGCAGCGTCAACACGCGGTCCAGCCCGCAGTTTGCGAATAGGTCGTGATAGCGCCGCGCGTGTTGTTCGCGGAGCCGGGTCCACAGTTCCAGGTGCGGCAGCTTGACGTTGAGAATCGCCGCTTGCAGGCCGTCCAGTCGGCTGTTGATGCCGACGATGTGATGGTAGTACCGCGGCTCCATGCCGTGGGTGCGCAGCAGCCGCAGGTTCTGGTCGAGGTCCTGGCGGGCGGTGACGAGCATCCCGCCGTCGCCCATGGCGCCGAGGTTTTTGGTGGGATAGAAGCTCAGGCAGGCCACATCGCCGAGCGACCCGGCGGGCCGGCCGCGATACTCGGCGCCAATGGCTTGGGCGGCGTCTTCGATCACCGCCAGGCGATGCCGCTTGCTTACTTCGAGCACGGCGTCCATTTCGGCACACTGGCCGTACAGGTGAACGGGAATGATCGCCTTGGTGGCCGGCGAGACCTTAGCTGCCAGTTGGTCGACATCGAGGTTGAACGTGACGGGGTCGATGTCTACGAACACCGGTTTGGCGCCCAACCGCCAGACGGCCGAGGCGGTGGCAAAAAACGTGTAGCTGGGCATCAGCACTTCGTCGCCTGGCCCAATATCCAATGCCATGCAGGCCAGCAACAAGGCGTCGCTTCCCGATGCGCAGCCGATGGCGTACGGCGTGCGGCAGTACTCAGCCACCGATTTTTCCAGCTTGGCGCACTCCGGCCCGAGCACGTAGTTGCCCGAGGCGCAGACGCGTTCGACGGCCGTCAACAGTTCTCCGCGCAGGGCGGCGAATGAGCGGCGGACGTCGATCAGGGGAACGCTGTCACTTACCGGCGGCGAGCGCCGCGAAGACGAGTCGGGCGAGGTGGGCATGTTCCACGGACGGTCGAGAGGCCAGTCGCCGCGAGCGCGCCAGGCGCCGCGGCCGGACCCGGAAAACCGCTGCGCGGCTCGCCATCCAACCGACCAGCGCCGACGAGCGGCCTCCGTGCCGCTGGCCCGCGTAAGGAGGCAGACGGTACGAACGCCGGCCCAGGGGGTCAAGATCAGCAGTCGCCGCAGTCAAAATCGGCGAAACGGCGCAGCTTGGGTGAACCACACAAGTCAGGGCCTGGTTCCGTTGCCCGCCAGCGCTACTTCGGCAAGCCGACCAAATCCTCGGGCAGGTCCGGAACGTCAAGCGCATGTTGGGCATCCAGCCGAAGTTGCAGGCGATCGGCCTGGGCCGGTTCCTCGGCGGCCCGGTCGCGTTCTTCGTAGGGGTCTTGGGCCAGGTGGTACAGCTCGCGCGGCCCTCGGTGCGGGACGATCAGTTTCCAGCCTCCCTGTCGTAGCGCTCGGCCGCCGTTCTGCATGGCGATGTAGATCTCCCGATCATGATCGGGCCGCGCGGCCCCGCTGAGCGCGGGCCATTGGTTGACGCCGTCCCAATGCAGATCGGTCGGCGGTTTGTAGCCGGCCAAATGGGCGATGGTGGGAAACCAATCGACAGCGTGCATCGGCGCGGCGAACTTTCCCGCCGACAGCGTGCCGGACCAGTTCGCCAATGCGGCGACACGGATGCCTCCTTCGTACAGCGTATTTTTCTCGCCGCGTAAAGGGGCGTTCTCGCTGTTCAACGGGGAATGCCCCACCTGGCTGACATAGGCGTTCTTCAGCGACTCAATGCCGCCGTTGTCGCTCGTGAAGACGATCAGCGTTCGCTCGCGTTGCCCCGTCGCGTCGAGGGCGGCCACAAGTTGGCCCACCTTGGCGTCCAGTTGCGAGACCATGGCCGCCAACCGCAAGCGCGAATCGTGTTTCTCCGGGTCGTCGTCGAATCGGACGTGGTCGTACCGCCGCTTGTATTCGTCGGGCGCATCAACCGGGGTGTGGACCGCGTGAAACGCCACGTACAGCAGCCAAGGCTGGCTGGCCTGACGAATATGGCGTTCCGCCTGGGCGGCCACTAATTCCGTGGCGTTGCCCGGTTCGTCCAGCCGCAGGCCGTTACGGTGCCAGGTGTCTTCAAATGGTCCCTGCCGATACTTGTGATTCCAGGGGTCCGCGGCGCCGGTCAGCGTGCCGTACGAGTGGTCGAAGCCGTATTGGTTTGGGCCCCACTGGCGCTGCGAGCCCAAGTGCCATTTTCCGGTTTGATACGTGGCGTAGCCGATCGACTTGAGCGCCGTGGCGAGCGTGGTCGTGCCCAACGGCATGGCCCGCAAGTTGCTGGGAGCCATCGCCTGGGGACCGAACCGCCCGGGATAGCGTCCGCTCAGCAGCGCGGTCCGCGTGGGTGTGCAGACGGGCTGCACGTAATGCTGATCCAATTCGACGCCGTCGCGGACCAACTGGTCGAGGTGGGGAGTCTGGAAAGGACCGCCGTGCCAACCGACATCGGCCCAGCCCAGATCATCGGCCACAATCAAGAGGACGTTGGGCCGCAGGGAACCTGTTGGGTCGTCTGCGGCCACACATTGCCCCCCGCACACGACGGTTACGGCCAGGACCGCCATGTGGGCCAGATGGCGCACGCGTTTGAGTAGTGACGACATGCGACGTAGATCTCTCCGAGTCTATTTGTCCGCCGGGAAATGGACCTGCACCGTGTCGTGCATCGTGTACAACCGCAACTGCCGGCCGTCATCCACCAGAATCCCGCTCGACTTGTTGTCGCCCAACAGCGGGTTCTGCGGATACTTGGTCCAATCCTGGAGATTGTCCGAGCTGGCCAGGCAGGTACACCACGTGGGCGGCGTCACCTTTCCCGAACCGTGATAAACTGCGTAGTAACGGTCGCCCCGCCGCACGATTTGGTTGAACGCCACCGCTCGCTCATCGTAGGCGTCGGGACCCGGTTTCAACACCGGCTCATCGCGGACGTTGGTCCACGTTTTCAGATCGCGCGAGGTCGCCAGCCAGATGCCCAGGTCCATCCTTTCGTAGAACAAATGCCACACTTCATTCTCCACCCAAACGCACGGCGTGCCGTAGGGCCCTTCGGACAACGGCCGGCCGTCGGCGTAGCGAACGTCGAGCGGCCCCTGGCGTGTCCAGAGCAGGCCATCGGGTGAGGTCAG
>CAYWTU010000391.1:0-4808 GCA_964461275.1 uncultured Pirellulales bacterium
TGGCCGCGTGGAGCATGGCAGGCACGCCGACGGCTCGCGATTGGTGAACAATGCGCTGGCCATTCAGGCGCGGTCCATCGCCGGCGCGGCCCCCAGGCCGGACCAACTGACGTTCCACTGGGGCCCAGACGAATCCGACCGGCGCCCCACGGCTTGGCTGTGCCCTGACGCAAGCCGCGTGTCGGCACAATTGCCCAGGCAGGCGCTGGCCGGCGCCGCCACCTGGTACTGGGTCGCCGACGGCGTCGTCGCTCCCAACGCTCGCGGCAGTGAGCGGCTGTTGATTTTTCTCTGGCACATCGGTCGCACCCAAGGAACCGGCGTGTGGACGTTTGCCGGCGTCGGCGGGGCTCTGGCGGCGATCGAAAACCCGCACGACGACCCCGGCCATTGGCGCATCGTCCAGCACGAGAATCCGCACGTCGTGACCGAGGCCGCCCACGAGCTGGCGCCGGCGACAAAAACGGTCACCTGGGGCTGCGAAGTGACATTGCAGCCGATCGCAGCGCCGGACTCCCCTGGCGCGGCGCCGTGGCTATACGTATTCGGAACTCGGCAGAGCGGCGGCTGGGGCGTCGATTTGGTCCTGGCCCGCGCTGCGGCCGACCGGGTGGAACACTTTGACGGCTGGGAGTTCCGTTCCACGGACGGCTGGTCGCCGCGACTGGACCAGGCTGCGACGCTAGCCCAAGACTTGGTGAGCGAATTCTCTGTTACGCAAGTCCAACTAAGGTCGCAGCAGCGCTGGCTGTTGGTCCAAAGCCAACCGCTCTTTGGCGAGAACGTTCTGGTTCGCGTGGCCGACGCGCCACACGGTCCCTGGTCCAAGCCAGTGGTGGTTTATCGCGTTCCGAACCTCAACCGGCGCGAGAAGCACTTCACCTACGCCGCCAAGGCGCATCCCGAGTCGTCGGGTCCGGGAAAACTTCTGGTCAGCTACGTCGTCAACTCGCACGACTTCGCCGCCGCCGTCAACAACGCCGACATTTATCGCCCGCGATTCATCGAAATCGATCTGACCGCACTGGCCGACGCGCTGGAAAAATAGGCCGACGCGCTGGGAATATAGGCGCCGCGGCCGCCAGTTCGTCACTCGTCCGAGTAGATGCGGGTGCTTTCCTCCTTCGTCACAGGCGAACGCATCTCGTCGGTCATCAGTTGCACCCGCAGCCGCGCGTCGCCCGGCGACTGGCCTTGAACCCTGATGCGATAGGTCGTGTCGGCCTTCGGCGCTAGCCGCGGCAGTGCGTCGAACACCACACGATTGGCTTCCACGGCGTGCCGCGTTGGACCTTCCGCCGACAGGGCCCGCAGTTGCTCGGGTACGATGGCCATCACCCGCACGTTGGCGGCGTTCTTGGTCCCTTGATTGATGACGCGAACTTCGTAGACCGTTTCCGCCCCTACCTCGATCGGGTCGGAAACGTCCACCAGCTCGAACAGAATGGCCGCCAGACCCTCGATGGTCACGACTTCTTCAATCTCAGTCTTCAGGCCCGTCAAAGCCGTCCCGCTGACCACCATCTTGTGCTCGCCCGGCTCGACCGGCAGCGCTCGCAAGGTCACTGCGCCCGTCTCATTCGCCGGCAATTCTTCGAGCAACCAATGAACCGACCGGGTCTGCGGATCGTACTCGCCGTAGTTGTTCGCCTCGACGAACTTCAAGCCCCGCGGCAAATACGTTGTTAATTGCACGTCGCGGGCCGGCGCCGTGCCGGGATTGCTCACCGAAACGGTGTAAGTGGCCTCGCGCTCCAGGTACCGACGCTTAGGGCCGTTGACCGTGACGCTGAGGTCGGGCGCCACAACCTCCAGCGATAGTTCGTGCTGGACGTCGAGGTTGCCGTCGCCGCGGGCTCGCAGCAAGTTCACCACCGTCCCGGCCTGCGCGGCGGTCAGAACCAGATCTAATTCCTTCGATTCGTTGGGCCCCAGTTGGCCCACTTCGTATTCCAGCGTGTCTCCGGCGACGTGCGCCAGCCCGGCCGGCACATTCTCTTCCAGCACAACGCCGCTGGCGGCGCCGGTGCCGACGTTCGTAAGTCGGATGTGCAGATGCAGTTCTTCGCCCTTCATCACTTGCGCCGGTGCGCTGGCTTCGAGGGCCAAAACGGGCCGCGTCGAGCGCGATCGAGCCGAGGCCTCCGCCGCAAACTGCACCGTCGCTACGCTGCCGATTTCACCTTCGACCAGCGGAGTGACGTGCATTTCGACTGCCGTCTCTTCTCCGGGCGCCAGCGACGTGATCTGCCACACCAAACGCCCGTCGGGCAACTGCTCGGCTCGCGGCTGGGCGCCGACGAGCTCCGTGCCCCGCGGCACTGCGTCGCGAATTTCAATTTGTTGGGCCGTGGCGCTGCCGACGTTTCGGACCGCCACACGCAGGATCGCCTGCTTGCCGACTTGAACTTCCTCGGGCGCCGATTTTTCGACGCTTAGCGAAACGGCCTGCGCGCCCTCCAGGTCGTGGCTCCCCGGCGCGCCGCTCCCTTCGTCGCCGCGGGACGGACGCGCGGCGGGAAAGGCGCCGGTGCGCGAGCGCCCTTCGCTAGGCTCGAGTCTCTGGAGGGGGGCGTCGCTATCGTCGACCGGCGCCAAGGATTCCGGTTCGGCTTCGAACTGCACTGCCGGCTCGGCGGACGCGGCCTCATCGGCGGCAAAGTTGGCGTCGTAGGCGGCCGGTTCGCCCGGAGAGCGGCCGGCTGGTTGGGGGGGCGATCGGCGGCGTGCGGTGCGAGGCGGCGGAGCGTCGTGCGGAGCGGCGGCCAGCTGATGCTCGATGGCAACGTCGTCCGACGAGCCGGACGGTGTTTCGTCGATCGGCCAAGCCGCCGCTGACCCCCCAGGGGCAAACTGCTCCAGCTCTCCCAACGGCGCGTCCTGGCTGCGAACCACCGGCGCTTGCGCGGCGCCACGCGAGATTTCACGGACCATGACAGTCGGAGCAGACAGTTGCTGGACCGCGGGCGTCGCGTCGCGATGCGCCGTTGTCATCACGGCGGCGCCTGCCACGAAAATCGAAAACGCCGCCACCAGTCCCCAGTGCAAACGGTTCATCCTTGCTCTCCCGGTCGAGGCGCCCGCCGGCTGCCTACTATCGGCCCGTGGTAGTTGTTCGCCGGCCCAAACCGGCGTGGCGCCGCCGACCGTCCGTGATCGGCGCGCACATTTCCGGGCAAGTAACTACCAAAATCAGCCCGCCCGGGGGAAGGTCACTCGCCCGCCTCGCCAGCAGTGCTAGCACAGGAAAGGCAAACTGGCGAAGCGGCGTTTCACCGCCCCGCGTCTTTCGGACCATAACGGCCGCGGAATTCCGGCGCCGGGTACTTCAGGCGGTTCTTCACCATCTTGGCGGTCAACGCCGCGCTCAAATCAACGTTCAACTCATTGGCCAGCGCCATTAGATAGCAGAATACGTCGGCCATCTCGTCGGCCACTTCGGCCAGTTCGGTCGGGTCGTCGGCCAGTGCCCGCGACTGCTCGGCCGAAAGCCACTGAAAATGCTCCATCAGTTCGGCCGCCTCGATGGCCAGCGACATCGCCAGATTCTTCGGCGTATGAAACTGCTGCCACTCGCGCTCGGCGACGAACTGCTGGACGACGGCGCGCAATTGGGCCAGGGAACCGGTGTGGTCGTTCATGACGACCAATGTATCTTGCTGCGAGGTTCGCGACGACCGTTTGGCGGCCATTTCTCGCCACCTAAAATTCCGGTCCGCAGCCAGAATCGAGCAGCTTCTGAGTCCCCCCGCATTGAATCTTGAGCGAACGTATCCCTTAGCCCCCAGGTCAGTGACCGGGGGTCGGCCCCCGTCGGACGACGTAAGAACTTCTGCGGGTGCACTAAGTTCGCCGCAGCTAGTTCGCCGCGGTCTGCGCACTCTGGGCCTGCGCGGCGTCGTAGGCCGCTTTTTCGGTCGCGGCGGCCTGAGCGGCGGCTTGGGCGCCGGCGGCGGCCGTCTGCAACTGTTGAACGCGGGCCGACAATTCAGCCACTTGCTGTTGAATGGCGGCCAGCTCCTTAGCGGCCTGTTCCGCCGCTGCCAGCGCCTGCGTCGCCCGTTCGGCAGCCGCCTTGACCTCGTTGGCCGCCGCTTGCGCCGCCGTTGCGGCACCTGCGCTGCTCGCCACTTTGGCCGCTACGGCCCCTTCGATGGCGGCTAGTTGCGTGGCCGCCTCGCCGGCGCTTGTGGCCGCGGCCGTGGCCGCAACGGCCGATTGTTGCACGCGCATTTCAAGCGTCGGGGGATTGAGCGGCAGCGTCGCCAGGCGAGCGCCGTCGGCCACGTTCAAGAGCCGCACGTCCCCCTGCCAGTCGCCGGCGACCACCCGCGCGTCGTCGTGTGTGAAGGCGGCCCGCACCGAAACGTCGCCGAATGCCTCAAACGCCCGCTGACTGGCGCCGTTCTGATCCCAGACCTGCACCACACGGTCGCGGCCGCTGGTGGTCAACCGGCCATCGTGGGCGAAATGAACGCTTGTGGCGCCCCCGTGTGCGTTCCAGGTCTTGACCTGTTGGCCGTTCTCCATTTCCCACAATCGGACCGTGTTGTCCTCGCTGGCACTGGCCAAAATGTTGGAGTCGCTGCGCCAGCTCAGGTCGTTGATGGCTGCGGTGTGCCCCTTGAGTGTTTGATACTCGCGGGCGGTGTCAGGTTCCCAGAGATACATGTTCCCCGCCCGATCGGCGCTGGCGAGCAACACGCCATCGGGTGAAAACTCGACGGCCAACACCCAGTCGGTGTGCTTGCGTATCTCGTGCATCAAGCCGCCGTCTTCCACGTTGTAAATGCGCACGATGCGATTCG
>CAYWTU010000392.1:0-4805 GCA_964461275.1 uncultured Pirellulales bacterium
ACGCAAAATCCCATGACCGATCACACTTCCCCGACCGTTTTCGAGCGGATCGAGCAGTTATTGAGCCGGCACAACGTTGAGTTCCAGGTGTTCAGGCATGCGCCCGTGTACACCAGCGCCGAGGCGGCGGCGATTCGCGGCGCCACCCTGTCTAGCGGCGCCAAGGCCCTCATCTGCAAGGCCGACGAACGGTTGCTGATGTTCGTCATGCCGGCCGACCGACGCCTGGCCAGCAAGGCCCTTCGCAAGCAATTCGGCTGGCGCAGCCTGCGCTTCGCCGATGCCCAGGAGGTCATGCAGTCCACCGGCTTGGCGCCCGGCTCGATTCCGCCGTTTGGCAGCCTGTTCGGCCTGCCAACGTGGTGCGACGAGCGCCTGGCCAAAAACGAGCGGATCAATTTCAACGCCGGCGACCACGCCATCAGCGTCAACATGCGGTACGCGGACTACATCCAGGTCGAACAACCCCGGCTGGGTCAGTACGCTCAGTAAACTCCAACTTTTCCATGCGCGAAGTAAAGATGGGAGGTTGGCGCAAAGGACGGCGAGCGGCGGATGGAAGACATTGACGATTGCGTCAACTCTGCGGCCAGGTTTCTCCGATAAATCCACCGCCTGCGCCATGGATCTGCACCCAAGGTGCCGGCGCAGAGGCGCCTTTGTGTCCCTTTACCATGCAAAGAAACCGCACAGGATTATGGCCCATCGTTTTGCTGATCGCCTGGCTGGCCAGCCCAGCGGTGGGCGAAGGCGCTCCTGCGCCTGGCGAACCGGCGATGCTCGCGGAGTTTATGGCCGCGGAAGGGCCGGCTGATAAAGCAGAGAGAACCGGGGGCGTAGAAGGCCACGAGCAACCCGAGTCGGTCGAAAGTCTGGCCAAGCGCCTGGCGGCGGTCGAGCGAGAATTAGAAAGCCACGAACAGGCCGATCAAAAAACCAAAGACGCGGCCGCCAAGAAGTTCGGTATTCGGCCATTTGGTCGGCTGCACATGGACGCCGGCGCCTTCACGCAGGACGCGGACACCAAGGCCACGGTGGGCAACGCCCGCAACGGCGTCGACATTCGCCGGGCTCGGCTGGGCGTCGAAGGCGAAGGCTTTGACACGTTTTTCTATCGCTTCGACGTCGATTTCGTAACGTTCGACCAATCGACCGCCTCACGACCCACGATCTTCGACGCCTACATCGACGTTCAGAACCTGCCGCTATTGGGCAACCTCCGCGCCGGACACTTCCGCGAACCGTTTAGCCTCGAACGGCTCGACAGCACGCACGACCTGCCGTTCATGGAACGCTCGGCGGCCGTGAACTCGCTGGCGCCATTTCGCAACCTGGGCCTGATGGCGTTCGACAGCAACGAATCCCAGACGGCGACGTGGTCCTACGGCCTGTTCGATGAGAACACCAATGAATTTGGCGAGGCGAACCGCGACCGGGCGGGGCTGGCGGTCACCGGCCGCGCGACTTGGCTCCCTTGGTGCGACGAGCAAGCCGAGGGGCGCTACCTGTTGCACCTAGGCGCCAGCTACAGCTATCGCCGTCTGAGCAACCAGCAGCGCCGCTTCAATCAGACGCCGGAGATCGTCCTCAAGGAGGGAGCTCTCCTCCGCACGCCCAATTGGGTCGACACCGGCACGATCAACATGCCCGACTACCACCTGCTCGGCTTCGAGGCCAGCACCGTCCTCGGCTCATTGTCGCTCCAAGGCGAATACCTCTTCGCCGCCGGGCACGAAATCGGCGCCAGCACACTGTTTTTCCAGGGCGGTTACGCCCAGGCGAGCTATTTCCTCACCGGCGAAGCCCGCAATTATCTCCGCAAATTGGGCATCTACGGGGCCGTCACGCCGTTCAGCAACGCCTTTCGCGTCCGCACCGACAACGGCATCGAAACCAGTTGGGGCGCCTGGGAAGCGGTCGCTCGGGTATCGAATTTCGACCTCGACAGCGGCCCCATCGCCGGCGGCAACATGACCAACTTCACCGCCGGGATGAACTGGTACTACGCCGTCCGCAGCCGAGTCATGTTCAACTACATCCACAGCTACCTGGACCGCTCGGGCCGCAATGGCACGTCGGACATGTTTGCCGTGCGGCTGCAATTTGCGTTCTAACCGCCGCCGGCAACGGCTACTTGGCCTTTACCAGCACGGTGGCGGTTTTGATGGTCACTGGCTGCTTGGGCTTGTCGTTGGGGCCGGTCGGAACGCTGCCGATCGTTTTAACCACTTGCAGGCTGGCGTCATCGGCCGTCTGGCCGAAGGCGGTGTATTGGCCGTCCAGGTGCGGCGTCGCTTCTAAGCAGATGAAGAATTGTGAGCCGGCCGAGTTCGGATCGCTGGTGCGGGCCATCGACAGCACGCCCGGCAGGTGCTTGGTCTTGTTGAACTCGGCCCGAATGGTGTAGCCCGGCCCGCCGGTCCCGCTGCCGTTGGGACAGCCCCCTTGGATCATGAACCCTTTGATGATGCGGTGAAACGCCAACCCGTCGTAGAAGCCGATTTTGGCCAGCCCGATGAGGTTGCGGCAGTGGCCCGGGGCGACATCGGCAAGCAAGTCGAGCGTAATCGGACCGTGCGACGTGTCGAGCAGCAGTTGATAACTGTTCTTCGCGAAGTCGACCTCCGCAACGGCTGCGTCGACTTCCTTCTTGCGGTCTTTCTCGCGTCCAAACATGCGCTAGGGCCTTTGCTGTGCCGGGCGGTAAAGATGCCTAGGCCCGGTCCGGCACCGGTGGCATAGGACGGCGGGTGACGCCGCCGTGAGTCTGGCAGAACCGGCGGGCCAGTTCAAGCGGCTGGCGCACCGGCGGCCGGCGGGGGATTGAACCAGCGGCGAATCTTGCGCCGCAGCGGGGTCTCGAACTTGTCGAACGCCAGGACCGAAATGCCCACCGTGCTCAACACGGTCAGCGCCAGGTACCAAGGTGCGCCGATGCTCCGCGTGGGCGCCTCGTGGGCCACAACTAAGGCGATCACCAAGATCGACATGTGCAGGATGTAATAGGCGTAGGTGGCGTCACCCCACTGCACCATCTTCTTCCACGACAACAGCTTGTGGATCGGCCCACCCCCCAGACTCAGGCCGAAAATCATCAGCAAATACAACGGCGCCATCAGGCCGTTGTGCATCACCAAGTACGGAATCCGACTGGTGAACAGGCAAACCAGCACGATCCCCAACACGGCCCCAACCGACATCATCGCCCCATAGCGATGCTCGGTGGCCTCGTCGCGGCGGATCCTCATGCAATACAGCTTGCCCACCAACATGCCCATGAAGAACTCGGGGAAGCGGATGACGGGGTTGTACTTCATCACATACTGCCACCAGCCGTCGGACATCCAGGTGATGCCGCCCCAGACGCCGGTTCGGGACTCGAGCCCGTCGGGGTCGAGGGCAACATAGGCCATCGATGGCCCGATCGACGCGACAAAACAGAGCGCCACTCCCACCCATAGCGCCGTCCGCCCCATCCGGTTGACCTGTCGAGCGAGCCAGGGAAACAGCACGTAGAAGAACGCCTCGCACGACAGGCTCCAGGCCGGCGGGTTCCAGACCAACGCCGTCTGCGGAAACCAGGCCTGCACCAGAAACAGCGCCAGCAGCGCCGTTCCCCAGTTGGAAACGGTGATGGGCGAGGCGTTGGGGTCGCTGCGCATCGCCCGGAACCAGGGCAGCGCGAAGATCAGCCCCAGTAGATACGCCGGGTAAATCCGGGCGAACCGGTTGACGAAGAATTCCCGGTTCTCGACCTGCATTTGCAGGTCTTGATTCATGTAGTTGTAGACCAGAATGAATCCCGACAGCGGAAAAAAGAAGCTGACCAGGATGATGCTGCCGTGAAACAACTCGTGAATCACCCAGTGGCCGTTGAACATCTCGGCCCCCGACTGCAGCCAGCCGTAAAGGTCGGGCTTGGCCTCGCGCAGCTCGGGGTTCTCGGCGAGCTTATGAAACATGCCGGTGTAGCCCTGCACCATGTGATAGGTCATCACCTGAACGGCCGGTAGGAACCGGGCCGAGGTAAGCGCAGGGATCGGCGGTTTGGCGTACGACAGCGAGGGCATAAGGAGCGGCTGGGAAAGCGGACCGGCACGATGCGACGAGCCGCTATTCTGGTCCGGATCGCCGGACGATCAAGTGCCCTGGCGCCAGCCCAGCCGTTTTATCCAGAAATATGCCGATACTCGTTGAACCGCACGTAGTTCAGATGTCGGTATAGGTCGTGGGACTGCAGCAGGGCCGCGTGGGCCCCTTGGGCCGTCAAGCGGCCTTCGTGAAACAACATTACCCGGTCGGCGCTGCGCAGCGTGGCCAACCGCGTAGCCAAGACGATTACCGTTCGCTCCTTGCTCAACTCCGCCAAGAGTCGGTCGACCTGCTCGGCCAGGGCAGCCGAGATCGGCTCAGCCGGCTCTTCAACGATGAGCACCGAGCCGCCGCGCACGAGCTGCCGGGCCAGGCCCAACTGCCAAACGGCGCCTGCGTCGAGCCGGTTGGCGTGGTCGCCGATGGTGGTGGCCAAACCGGCCGGGAGCTGCTGAACCCATCCCAGGGCGTGAACGCGGCGCAGAGCCTGGGTGACTTCGGCGTCGCCAAACCGGGTGTCGCCACAGGCAATGTTGTCCGCCACGCTACCGGGAAACAGGATCGCATCTTGAAGCAGCGGCTGAACCTGTCGCCGTAGCGACGCGAGGTTGGCCTGCTTCAGGTCCACGCCGTCCATCCGCACATGGCCCGCCGTGGGATCGAACCAGCGGCACAACAGACCCACCACTCCCCAAAGCGTGCGCGGCTGCGTG
>CAYWTU010000393.1:0-4800 GCA_964461275.1 uncultured Pirellulales bacterium
CGCTGCCCCGCCCATTTTTCTGTGAACGTCGCCCGGCAAGGGCCGACGTACAACCTGATTCCAGGCCGGAGATTCAACCGGAAGAAATTCCACCACCGAAGAGACGGCCGGATTATAGGTGGGCACAACCAGAGGGTCAATCAAACGGCAGGCCAGTGTTCCTTGTGCCGCGAACGCGAGTGCAACTTGCGCGCCAAAGTCGCTGCAATCATCGCTGCGGCCGTTTTTCATGCAGGCGAATACGCGTCGGAAAAATCATCGGCGTCTGATGCAGTCCCGCGGCGTCGGTCACGTCCAGCAGCGCCTCGGCGCCTTCCAGTCGATAGGCGAACGGGCCACCGGTGGCCGGGTCGAGCGGAATTGGCACGACGGCGACGTCTTCCAATCGAGCGGGCAACATTCCGTCGCCCGCGGCCAGGTGCATTCGCAGGGCCTCGATCACTTGCAGGCGAGCCGTTGCCCGGCGGGCGTGGGTTTCGGCCTTCATGACGGCTGTGAGCGCCGGCAAGAACACGTCGACGAACGGCAACCATTCGCGCTGCTGGGCCTCGGTTTTGAGTCGCTCGTTTTCGGCCACGGCCTTGGCGTAGGCCTGGGGATAGGGCAAGAACATCCAGCGACGGATGGCGTCGGTCAGCTCCTGCCACAGGGCCTTCGTATATCGGACCTGAAGTTCCGGCTGAGACATCTTCGCCGCCGCCGCTTCCGAGCATGGGCCGACGCGGACCAGGTAGTCTCGGGCCATCGAGATGAATTCCGGCGTGACCTCGCGATTCAATGTGCGGTCGAAGCGCTGCAACACTTCGTTGTCATGTGGCGGTTGCCATATCTGGACCATCATCTCCCGGAATTCGCGGCGCATCGATTGCGCGAGGCGCTCCCATGCCTGCGGGGAATCGATGTAATCGACGTGCTCCAATTCCTGGAACTTCATCTCGAGAAAGCGCCCTTCCGTCCGCAGCGCCGGCTCCAGGGGAATGAGCGGATTGGGAAGCTGCGCCAAGGCCCAGTAAAGATTGGTCGCGCCTGACTGTTGAAAAAAGTCGATGACACAATCGCGGTGCATATCCGCTATGGCCATTCCCACCAGGGCGCTGATTAGGAACGGCGCCTTCCCCGTGTTTTTGGCCAGCGCAAAGCCCGCTTGCATGGTTTGCAGGGCATCGTCCAGACGACCTTCACGAATATCGAATCGAGCCCTGGCGGCAAGCAGCCGTGCGTAGGCGCGCATGAACTGCATGTCGGGCAGCAGGACTTGCTCGGGCTCCTGGCTTTCCAGGGTGTATTCCCACTGGCAGTCGTCCCGCCGGGCCGCCGCCCAGAGTTCGCTCAGTAGACGTTCGTAGGGCGAGAAATACTCCCGCATTTCGTCGAGCGGCAATTCGTCCAACGGAACGGTATAGTCATCCTTGTCTCGTAGGTACTTGTGGCCGTTGCTGATCCCGTTGCGCCAAGCGTCGCGCGTCTCAAAAACCTGCCGCAGGTAGATCGGCGCCGCATTGCCGTGGATCAGCAGCTTGTCGGGCGGCAGCAGCGTGTAGCGCAAGGCTGGCACAGGGTCGGCCGCCGGTCCGATGGTGACTACGATCGGCGGCGCGGGTTTGGCCGGCTTGCCGCCCGCCAGCATTTGCGCTTGGGCCGCCGCATTAGGAGCGTACAAAGTGAGCAATGACAACACCGCGAGAAACAACCGGTGGATCATAGCGACGTCCTGCTTCCCAGTTCATACCATTGTGCAAAATGGCGTTTCACAAAGACGCTATCGCATCGCGCGTTCACTCCACGGCGACCTCGGGTGGCAGCAACTCGCGTAAGAGCGACCACGCGGTGGTGACGATCGGAGCCGCTGCCAGAGACCGTGGTTGCTCAGCGGGTGAGGCGCGACGCGGTTCTTCGCGGTACTGCCGCCAGGCAACGGAGCCGAACAGCCCTGTAGCGCCTGCCAGGTTTTCTGCCGCGTCGAATTCTGAAATCGCGTCATTAACCGACACGCGCAAAGAGTTCGCAGCCGTTGGCCTCGTTTCGACGGGCGGCGTCGGCGCGGCTACGACGCTAATGCTGCGTTCGCGCCAGGCCATTAGGGAATACAGCACCGCCGCAAACGTCAGCAGAACCGACGCAGACAGTCCTGCCGCCGGTAACCGGCGGTTCCGCCGACTGGCCGACGCCTTGCCGGCGACGAAGACCAAGCGGTCGCGGTCCAGGCCGTGCCGCGGGACAAGCTGCGCCAACTCGGCCGCCAGCTTTTCTAGGTCAGGCGAGGTGTCTGGGTTTGCTTGCATGATGGATTCAATCTCGCGCGTAAGAGTTCCATTCCCGATTCGTATCGCCGCTGGGCGGAGCTGATCGACGTGCGGCAAAGTTCGGCGATTTCCGCGAACGTCAGTTCGCCCCAAATGCGGGCCACCACCGCTTCGCGTAGTTCAATCGGCAGCGCGGCGAGCGACTCGGCCGCCGTCCGGGCGTCAAGCCGCGAAGCGCCGGCGTCGAACCACGCCTCGGGCGCTGCACGGGCCCGTTCACGTTGTTGGCGGCGGCTGGCCTGTCGGGCGGCGCCGATCGCGCCATTGCGAACCACTCGGTACAGCCACGCCACCGGGTTGTCGGGCGCCGCCGGTTGACGGGCCAGTGACAAGAGCGCGTCTTGCACTACGTCTTCCGGCGTGCGGCACCATTGCCGCGCCAACAGCACCAGCGCGCCCGCATGACGGTCCACAATCAGGGCCAATTGCTGGGGACTGATGGGCGAGTTGGACAAAGCACGGTCGCCAAACGGGGAGTGCAACGACGGCGGCCCGCTGACGTTTGGGGCCTCAAGAATAAGACGCCGCCCGGGACCGATTTTCCCACGAACCAGGGCGAGCCGCCACCACGGCGGGAACCAACCCAAGAAGTTCCCGGGTATTCGACGGCCACAATAGCCGGTGGCCGCCCCCGCGGAAAATCTCCGCGGCGGCTACCACCGCATCACGGCTGTGCCCCACGCCAGACCGGCGCCGAAGCCGCTGAGCACGATGTGGCGGCCGCGCCGGACCAGTCCCTGATGCACCGCGTCGTCCAGCGCCAACGGCACGCTGCCCGCGGTCGTGTTGCCGTACTCTTGCAAGTTCAAGAACAACCGATTCTGATCGATGCCCGAATTCTCGCCGATCGCCGAGATGATCCGCTGATTCGCCTGGTGCAACACCCACAGGTCGATGTCCGGCACGCCGACGCCGGCGTATTCCAGCAGCGGCGGCAAGGTGTCGCTGAACAACTGCACGGCCCACTTGAACACCCCGCGGCCGTCCATCATCAAGAAATGTTCGTTCTGCGCCATCAGTTCGGCCGAGGGCGGAAACTTCGACCCGCCCATGCGGCGAATCAGCATCTCGGCCCCCGTCCCGTCGGAACCGAGCGTGTAACCCATCAGTCCTTGCTCGGCCGTTCCGGGGGCCAACAGCACCGCCCCGGCGCCGTCGCCAAACAACGGATAGGTGCGCTGGTCGTTCGGGTTGAGCACGCGCGACATGGTGTCGCCGCCCACCACCAGGGCCAAGCGGCTGCACCCGCTGGCAACATACTGCATGCCGGTTACCAAGGCGTACATGAACCCTGCGCAGGCGGCCATCAGGTCGACCGCCGGCACGCACAGTCCCAATTGCTGCTGCACCAGGCAGGCGGTCGAAGCGGCGCCGACGTCGGGCGTGGCCGTTGCCACGAGCAACAAGTCGATGTCGTCTTTATCGACGCCGGCCGATTCGATGCATCGCTGGGCCGCCTCGAAGCACATGTCGCTGGTGGCCATGTTTGGCGGGCAGTGGCGGCGTTTGCGGATTCCGGTGCGCTGTTCGATCCATTCCGCGTCGAAGCCCAGCGACTGCGCCAGGTCGGCGTTGTCCAGCACGATGCTGGGGACGTAGCTGCCGGTGCCAATGACCTGCACGCCCATCAGCCGCGCCAACCGCGAGCGGCTGACTTTGCGACCGCGGTCCTGCGGCGGCATGATGTGCGGGTCGCCGGTCAACGGCCGGCCGCCGTGGCCCGGAAACGGGATCACCACGGCCTCGTCCGGCGGAAGTGGAGCCGGGCAAGGCAAGGCCTCGTGGCGCTCGCGCGGCAACGTCCGATTCACGCACTCTTCGCGCGCCGGCAGGTGTGAGATCGGCGCGGGCGTTTGCCGTTTGCGTTCAGCGTCCATGCTGTCGTTCCTTGTGGCGTGCGCGGACTAGCGCGGCTCAGCCGCGATATCTATCCATTGTTTGCGAGCGTACGACTGGAGCACCGCGTCGGCCACTTTCTGCGCCGACAGGCCGTCGTAGAAACTGGGAACCGCGTCGCGGCCTTCCACGATCGCGGACACGAACTCCCACATCAGATCGTAACGAAATACAGTCGCTGGCTGGCCGACGGCCGGATCGCGCGGACTGCCAGCGGGCTTGAGAAACTCGGGAGGCACGTCGACCGGCGCCAGGTCGCTGCCCGTGCGGCCGATCCAGAGCCGATGGGGTTCGTGCAGACGATAGACGGCCGAGGCCTCGCTGCCGTTGATTTCGGCCCATTCGTGCCCGAACCCGCCCAGCCCATAGCCTTTGGCCAGCGTGGTGCCTTCCCATACGCCGACCGCGCCGCAGGCGAACTGGCCGATCAGGCTCGACCAGTCGTCGACGTCCGACGGCGGACAGGTCCCGCCGGCGGCGGTTGTCGTTCGCGGCGCAAAACGCGCCACGGCGCCGGCCAACGAGGCGATCGGTCCCAGCAGGTCCTGGGCGAAATCGAGGCGATGAATCGTCATATCGAACAAGTCGCCGGCGCCCGCCT
>CAYWTU010000394.1:0-4795 GCA_964461275.1 uncultured Pirellulales bacterium
CCAATTTGTCGTTCGGCAGCGCCGTCACCGAGTTGTCTGCGTTGCTGTCGCGCGTGCCCGGCGAACAGCTCAAGCCCTGGAGCGAACTCTCGCGCACGGCGGACGACGGCGACGCCAACGATGAATCGGGCGACGGCGTCACGATCCCCTCGGTGGTGACGCTCCCCTCGGGACGCGCGATTCCAATTGCCGAGGCCTTGGGAGTGGACGACGTGGCGTCGGTCGAACGGCTGCGCAAGCGGGCCCGAGCCCGCGGCGACGAGTTCTTGGAACTCCAGGGGCAAGGGGAACAGGGCCTGGGGTTGGCCAGCTTTCGCGACTTCAAGCTGGATGGAACTTCGATTCTATTTGCCGACTCGGGCCACTTGCGTCTGTTGGCCAATTACAAGGACGGCCAGCGGCACAGTTTTCAGATTTTCTTTGACGAGGGAGGCCAGCCCGCGCTATTCGTACAGTTTGAGGACAACCGCCGAAACGGTGTAAGCTGTTATTTCCGCGGCCCGTCGCCCTACGTGGTGCAGGAGGTCGACCGCAACACCGTCACTGCGACGCATCTGTTTGTGGCCGACGAGGTCTTCGAGGAAGTCGACCTGGCGGAAGCGAGCCTGCCACAGGCGTTGGAAGCGGCCGAGCATATTCAGCGCACGGACTCCGCCTGGCAACAAGCGGACGCCGCGCTGCGCAGGACATTCGAGAAGCAGTCGGAACCCCTGCGCCGCCTGCGCCAGCAAAGACTGCGTGGCGTCGGACGCTAGTCGCCGCGGCGCACAAACATCACTCATCATCCGCCACCTCAGGAATCAATGTCATGGCAAATTCTTCCGGCGCCGCTGTGCTCATCGCCCACAACGTCTATTTCACGCTTAACGAATCGAACGCAGCCAACCGTGAGGCGCTTTTAGCCGCCTGTAGGAAGTATCTGGTAAACCATCCAGGTGTGGCGTTTTTTGCGGTGGGCACGGTCAATGACGAATTGGCGCGGCCTGTGAACGACCGTAATTTCGACGTCGGATTGCACGTCGTGTTCCAAAACAAGGCGGCCCACGACGCCTATCAGGTCTCGGCCGACCACGTGAGGTTCATCGAAGAGAACCGGGCCAACTGGAAGCAGGTGCGGGTGTTCGACAGCAACGTCGAGCAGGTTCCGGCGCGCGGCTGACGACGCTCATGCGCCATCTTGAGGCGCGTCGTCGGCAAATAGGCGGCAAAACGCCTCGAGTGTCGTCCACGTTCCCTGTGGCACCAGTTGCACCGCGATTGAAATCTCCGGCCAGCCGACCGCTGACGCCAACTGTTCGAGGGCCCAGGGCGGACAACGACCTTTGAGTTCCACGTACAAGACGCCGCCGGCGCCGTCGTACACCACGCCGTCCAGTTGCCAAGCCCGTCCCACGTCTTGGCTCACCCAAACCAGCGCCCCGTCGGGTTCCATGAACATCCGCGGCAACCGCATGAACCGCTCGAGTGCCTCTTCGAACGTCACGGGAAACTGCGTCAGGCGGGCGGGCAAGTTGGTCAACCTGATCGGATCGTCGCCGTCGCGCAAGTTCGCCGTTGCGGCTGCGTCGCGCAGGGCGTGGAGCGCGATATGCCAAGGCGTGTCGGACATGCGCGACCTTACAGCTCGTGCGAACCGAGTTGCCCATCCATCCACTCCAGATACGGCCGATGGCCGGCCACAATCGGCAATGCCAGAATCTCCGGCGTCTGGTAGGAGTGGACGGCGCGAATCGCTTGTTCGACCTGATGGAACAGGCCCTGGCGCGTCTTGGCAAGGCACTGCCATTCCTGGGCCGTCTCGATCTTGTCTTCCCACCAGTAGGTGCTCGTGATCGGCCCGATCACCTGCACGCAAGCCGCCAGCTTGCGGGCCACCAGCTCCTGGGCGATGGCCTGGGCCTCGTCTTGACGATTGGTCGTGGTGACCACTTGAAGGTAATCGCTCAACATCGCCTCTCTCGGTTGCTGACCGCAATTCTTCAACAAAGCCCTGATCGCGCAAGCCATCGCGGGCGAGTCCAGGCTGGTCTCTTGAGGCTTCTCAAATGTCCACGATCACCTCGGCCAGCCAGCCGTCCGCCTGTCGCTCGACGGTCAGGGCGTGGTAAGTGATAGCCTTGACCTCGTGTTCCAGCAGATGCCGGGCCGGGTCGAGCGTCTCTCCAACAATTTCGGCCGTCAACCCTGCGGCTCCCAGCGCAATCTGGAACTCGCTCCCCAGAAAATGTTGTGTGTCGAATAGGTATAACAGTTCATTGAGCCAGTCAAACAGCAGGTATTCGGGTTCGGCCGCTTCGACTCGCACCGCGCGCCGCACGCGCGGCTGAATGGCCTTCGGATCGGCAACGATCAACGACACAAATCCTCGGGCCGCTTCCCCTAGCAATTCCTCCAACGTGGCGGAGCGCACGCGAAGCCCCAGATCGGCGGTGTGCTCGAAGACCTCGTACATCCTCTGGTTGTATCAGCGCCGGACCTGCCGGACCACATACCGCCAGCGAATCGTCCGGGGTGATGCCTTTGACTCCGGGCCGATGACCGGCAGCACCGCAATCTGGCGAGGCGCGGGAATGACCAGTTCGGCGCACGGTTCGGTTGCACGGTCGACTTCAAGCCGATACTCCCGGTCGTCCACCACGGAGCCAAACGCGCCGCATTCAAGTTGCGCTTGCCACAAACAGTCGGTCGCATACCGGCTGCCCAACGGTCGGGCGCGATCGCGGACGCGGCAAGCGACGTCCAGCGTCAGCGTGCCCGCGGCCGCGTCCAATTCGGCGCTCAGCGACCAATGACTATGGCCCGCCATGCCCACCAGCAGCGCCAACTCTTTGCCACCGGGCCGGGACTCGATGTGTAGCTCCTGTAGGGGTGGGCTGGGGGGCCAGGGGTCGTCGGGCGTTCCTTCCTGCGAGGTCAGCAAAAGAACGTCGCGACGGGCGTCCACGGTCCAGATGCGGTGGCCGAAGCGATCGCCCCGGTGCAGAAGCTCAAATCGCATTCCCGGCATTTCCAGAATCGCGCGGCGCGTCATGTGAAAACATCGCCCCGACGGCGAACGAGACTGTTGGCGGCGCTACAACAACTGCCGCGTCTTGATATCAAGATATCGGTTCACCAGCGGGGCGGCGAGATCCTCGGGAAACACGTCCAAGGCCAGCGCCCCTTGGTTGGTCATCTGGCGAATCACCTGTCGCCGCCAGGTGAGCATCTCAGCGGCCGCCGCCGTGCGGAACAATTGCCCCTCCTGCGGGTGAGGCGCGTCGGCCTCATGAAACAGTTGTCGATCGCGGAGCAGCACGGCCAGCGTCAGGTGTCGCCCGGCCGCGCTCCGCAGATGGTCGCGAATTTGGTGGGCGTTCACCTCGTCGATCAGATTACTGATGAGCACCACCAGCGTCCGCTTGCGGCAATGTTGCGCCAGGTACATGAAGGCCAGGTCGTAGCGCGATTCGACCAGGCGCGGAAATCGATCGAACGAGGCGTGCAGCAAGCGGTTCATCTGCCGCATTCCGCCGCGCGGGGGCTGATAGCCATGCACCTCGTCGGAAAAACACAACAGTCCCACCGCGTCGCCATGCGATAACGCCACGTAACTGAGCATCAGCGACGCGTTGAGCGCATGGTCCAACATGCTCAACCCGGCCGCTTCATTGGTCATCATTCGACCGCAGTCGACCAAGAACACCAGCCGTTGGCTTTGATTACGCTGAAAGTCCTTCACGGTCAGTCGACCGCGACGGGCGGAGGTTCGCCAATCAATGTGTTTATAGTTGTCGTCCAGCGCATAGTCGCGCAGTCGCTCGAATTCGTTGTCCTGGCCCAGCTTGCGGGAGCTGCGCAGGCCCATCAAGTCCAAGCGATTGCGTCGGGCCAAGATGGCGTATTTGGCCAACTGCTTCATGTCGGGATAGACCGCCAATGAGTCCTCGGCCGGATAGTCGAACAGCCGCTGCCACAGGCCCCATTGGCTGCGCGCCCGCACGTGCACCGTACGGAGCGCAAACGCGCCCCGGCGCCGAGCCGTCAGGGCGTAATCGACCGTGGTTCGGCTCTGCGGCTCCAGTTGCAGGGTGAATTCGGCCGGCTGGGCTTCGAGTTCGGCCGGCAGGCCATCGCGAATCCACAACAACCGCCTCGAGTGCCCTTGATGGCTGATCGTAATGGCGACTGGGTGTGGGGCCCGAAGCGACGCGATCCGGCCGACTTTACGCTCGACGGCAAGATGTCGTCGGCTCGGCAACGTCAACAGCTCAATTCCGGCCAAAATCGCCACTGCCACGTCCGCCGCCAGGACCAACCACAAGGCCTGGTCCCAAATCAGAATCAACGGCGTCAGGGCGGCAGGCACGGCGGCCAACAGCACCAGCGGCGGATGGGGATAGATGCGAAAGTAGTACGCCAGCGCCGCCAGCGGCACAACCACCAGCGCCAACTCGCCCAGGAGTATCGCCAATGGCGTCACAGGCGCGGCACCTCGACGGAGCGCAATAGCTCAGTCAACACCTCGTCCACCTGACGGCCTTCGACCTCGGACTCGGCCGTGAGGATCACGCGGTGACGCAATGCCGGCAGCGCTAGTTGGGCCACGTCGTCAGGGACGGCGTAGTCGCGGCCATAGAAGGCGGCCAGCGTTCGCGCACCCTGCATGAGCGCGATGCCGCCGCGGGGAGAGCTCCCCAGGTGAATCTGCGGCCATTCGCGCGTCAACCGCACAATGCGGTTGATGTAGTCCACCAGCCTGCCGTCCACGCGGACTTCCCCCACGCGGTGCATCACCTGCAGAATGTCCGCCGGT
>CAYWTU010000395.1:0-4770 GCA_964461275.1 uncultured Pirellulales bacterium
CAAGATTCTTCGTGTCCAGCGCGATGTGGAGGCGAATGCCAGGGATTCCCTTGTCGAATGCGATGCGCGACAAGTTTCGCTCGTTGGGACGGAGAGAGTTCGCGCCAGCGGTACATGTTCCGTTCCTTCGCAAGTTCATCGGAGGCAATTGCTCATGTTTGGAGTCCCGGCTTTAGCCGGTCTGAAGCGCCAGACCGGCTAAAGCCGGGACTCCAAACCATTGGGACTCCGCACGGCTCCGAACGGCTTTAGCGCATGAACTGGCGAAAGTCAGGCGGACGCTTTTCTTTGAAGGCGGCAATCCCTTCGGCGTGTTCGGGCGATTGGTAGTAGAGCGCCAACGCCTCGAAACCGAGCGCCCCCAGCCCGCGGATGTGTTCCGTGTCGGCGTTGAAACTGCGCTTGGCGATGCCGATCGCGGTTGGGCTGTGCCCCAGAATCTCCTGACACCAGCGGGCCACTTCGGCGTCCAACTCCTCGTGTTTCACCACCACGTTGACCAGACCCATCTCGTAGGCCTGCTGCGCCGTGTAGCGACGACACAAGTACCACATCTCGCGAGCCCGCTTCTCGCCCACGATCCGCGCCAAATAGGCCGTGCCGAAACCGGGATCGACCGAGCCGACCCGCGGTCCGACTTGCCCGAAAACGGCCCGCTCGCTGGCGATGGTGAAGTCGCACAGCGTGGCCAGCACATTGCCTCCGCCGATGGCGTAGCCTTGCACGCGGGCGATGACCGGTTGCGGAACGTCGCGTATGGCCGACTGCACCAGGTCGATCGGCAATCCGATGGCCCCTTGTCCGCCGTAGCCGGCCTCGCCGTGCGACGACTGGTCACCGCCTGTGCAGAAGGCCTTGTCGCCGGCACCGGCCAAGACGATCACGCCCACCTGCTTGTCCCAGCCGGCGCGCCGCAGGGCGTCCAGCAATTCGTGGCAGGTTTGACTGCGAAAGGCGTTGTAGACCTGTGGGCGATTGATCGTGATCGTCGCCAAGCCGTCGCGCACGTCGTAGAGGATGTCGGTGTAGGGGGTGGTCATCTGGGAATCCAAGTGGCATGCCAGGTTCGACTTGAGTCGATCGTCCCGCGCTTGCCCTGGGACCGGCGGTGTGGGAAAATCGGGGGATTGTCGCTGGGCGCCAACCCACCGCTCCGCCGCCAGGCAGTCGTCAAGCACGAGACCCTCATGTTACGTCAAGCACCGCCAGGCAGCTACGCGGCGAATTGGGCCGCCCTCGTAACTGCGATAGTAACAGCGCTGACGACGAGCCCCGCCGCGGCTGATGAAGCGGCCAAGGTCAGCTATCGCGGTCAGGTCTGGCCTATCTTGCAGCAGCATTGTCAGGGCTGCCATCAGCCGGCCAAGCCCTTGGGCGGGCTGGCCGTGACCAGCTTCGCCCGCTTAGCCCAAGGGGGTGAAAGCGGCCCAGCGATCGTGCCCGGAAAACCGGACGAGAGCCCGCTGGTTATTGAGATTTCGCCGCGGGGCGCCGATCCGCCCGCCATGCCCAAGGACAAACCGTCGCTGTCGGCCGAACAGGTTGCCGTGGTGCGCAAGTGGATCGAACAGGGGGCCACGGACGACACGCCCGCGGGCGCCGTTCCCGTCATCGACCAGGACCATCCACCCGCGTACGAGCGGCTGCCGGTGGTGACGTCGCTGGCCTACTCGCCCGATAGCCAATTCTTGGCCGTGTCCGGCTACCATGAAACGCTGCTCCATAGGGCTGACGGCTCGGGCGTGGCGGCGCGGCTCGTGGGCCTGGCTGAGCGCATCGAGTCGGTCGCGTTTTCGCCCGACGGTTCACGGCTGGCGGTCACGGGCGGCTCGCCCGGTCAAGCGGGTGAAGTGCAAATCTGGAACGTGACCGAGCGCAAATTACACCTGGCCGTGCCGGTGACCTACGATACTGTGTTCGGCGCCAGTTGGTCGCCCGACGGCAAGCTGGTGGCCTTTGGCTGCACCGACAATACGGTGCGGGCCATCGACGCCACGACCGGCAAGCAGGTGTTGTTCCAGGGCGCCCACAACGATTGGGTGCTGGACACGGTGTTTTCCAAGGACGCCTCGCATCTGACCAGCGTCAGCCGCGACCGTTCGATGAAGCTGACCGAAGTGGCCACGGAGCGATTTGTCGACAACATCACGAGCATCACCCCTGGCGCGCTGAAGGGAGGGTTAATGGCCGTCGATCGACACCCGACCGAGGATCACCTGCTCATCGGCGGGTCCGACGGCACGCCTAAGCTGTACCAGACATATCGGACCAAGGCACGCGTCATTGGCGACGACTTCAATTTCATCCGCGAGTATCCCAAGTTGCCAGGACGCATCTTTGCCGTTTGCTTCAACGCGGACGGCAGCCGCGTGCTGGTGGGCAGCAGCGACGAAGGGAAAGGCTACGCCGAAATCTGCCAGACGGCCGACGCGAAGTTGGTGGCCAACTTGTCGGGCCAACAAGGGCCGGTATACGCCGTAGCCTATCGGCCCGACGGCCGCGAGGTGGCGACCGCTGGGTTCGACGGCGTACTGCGATTTCACAATCCTGAAGACGGGCAACTGCTTCGCGAGACGCCGGTGGTGGCCGTGAACCCCAAGGTGGCCGCAAACTAGGTTACGGCGCCCATCGGAAGTTGAACTACAAATTCGCCAACCGCACTTGGATTCACAACGGAACGACCGAAGTATCGCCAGCAGGAACCTGAAACGGATTGTGGCCTGGGACAAGGCCCCACCCTGAACGCCTTCCTAACGGAATGATCGCCATGTCGAAATTCTTCCCACCGCTTGCCGTAGTGCTGACCATCGCCGCTGGGTTCGCGCTGGACGCCCCTCGAGCCGAGGCCGCCAGCGAGCAACTCCCGCCGTCCATTCGCGTGATCGTCAAGGTCGAAGCGCATCCGGCGGCGATCGAACTGAAACATCGGTTCGACTATCGGCAGCTCTTGGTGACGGCCGAGCTAAACACCGGCGAGCGGCTGGACGTGACGCGGATGGGCGAGCTGCACTCGCCCGACGGACTGCTCGACGTTTCGCCGACAGGTCTGGTGCGGCCGTTGAAAGACGGCCAAGGCGCGCTGCACGTCGTCGTGGCCGGCCAATCGCTAACCGTGCCGGTGAGCGTGCAAGGGGCGCACACAACGCTGGCCGTGAGCTTCGTGACGGATGTGGCGCCCGCCATGTCCAAGATGGGCTGCAACGCCGGCACCTGCCATGGCGCCGCCCAAGGCAAGAACGGCTTTAAGCTCTCGCTGCGCGGCTACGACCCGTTGACCGATCACCTGGCGCTAACCGACGATCACGCCAGCCGGAGGATCAATCGGGCGGCGCCCGACCAAAGCCTGATGTTGCTCAAGCCGTCGGGCGTTGTGCCGCACCAAGGAGGCGGGCTGACCCGCGCGGGCGAGCCGTATTACGAGCTGTTGCGGGCCTGGATTGCCGATGGTTGCAAGTTGGACCTGGACGTCCCCCGGGTCGCGAACATCGAGGTGTTTCCTAAGGATCCCATTGTGCCGCTAGAGGGCATGAAGCAGCAAATGGCGGTCCTGGCCACCTACAGCGACGGTCGGGTTCGGGACGTGACCGCCGAGGCGTTCATTGAAAGCAGCTCGACGGAAAAGGTAGAGATCGACAAACACGGCCTGGCCACGGCGGTCCGCCGCGGCGAGGCGGCCATGCTCGCCCGATACGAAGGGGCATATGCGGCCACCACCCTGACGGTGATGGGACAGCGAGAAGGCTTTCAATGGCAACCGCAACCGGTGCACAACGCCATCGACGAGTTGGTCGACCAAAAGCTGCAACGAATGAAAATTCTTTCCAGCGGACTGTGCAGCGACACCGATTTTCTCCGTCGCGTGTCGCTGGACCTGACCGGTTTGCCGCCGCAACCAGACGTGGTGCGGGCGTTTTTGGCCGACGGCCGCGAGCCGCGCGTCAAGCGCAACGAAGTTATCGAGCGCCTGCTCGCCAGCCCTGAATACATTGAGTATTGGACCAACAAGTGGTCCGACCTGCTGCAGGTGAACCGCAAATTCCTCACCGAGAAAGGTGCATGGGCCCTGCGGCAATGGATTCGACGGGCGATCGCCGGCAACATGCCGTACGACCGATTCGTGCAAACCGTGCTCACCGCCAGCGGTTCGACCTTTGAGAACCCTCCGGCCGCGTATTTGCGAGTGCTCCGCGAGCCGGACCTGGCCATGGAGAATTCCACTCAGTTGTTCTTGGGCGTGCGGTTCAACTGCAACAAATGCCACGACCATCCGTTCGAGCGCTGGACGCAGGACCAGTATTACCGCCTGTCGGCCTATTTCGCGCAAGTGGGCCGCAAGTCGGGCCAGACGCCTAACGACGAAGTGGTGTACGACACGCCCGGCCGAGGCGAGGTAACCCATCCCACCAAGGGCCGCGCGGTCGAGCCGTCGTTTCCCTATCAACACGCCGGCCAGGTCTCGGCCGAGGCGAATCGTCGCGAGCAATTTGCCCAGTGGGTCACGGCCCCGGAGAACCCCTACTTCGCCAAGAGTTTTGTGAACCGTTTGTGGGCCTATCTGCTGGGAACAGGCGTCATCGAGCCCATCGACGATATCCGGGCAGGCAATCCCCCCAGCAACCCGGCCCTGCTCGAGCGGTTGACCAGTGAGTTCGTGCAGTCGGGCTTCGACACCCGGCACATCCTCCGGTTGATCACCCAGTCGCGCACCTATCAACAATCGCTGGAAACCAACGAATGGAACGCCGACGACGAACTGAACTTCTCGCACGC
>CAYWTU010000396.1:0-4769 GCA_964461275.1 uncultured Pirellulales bacterium
GATAGTACAGGCTCAGACGCACGCGGTCGGAGGTGTTGGGCAGCGATTCGTGAATCGTCCGCATGTGAAACACCAGGAGATCGCCTGGCTGCATGTGAAAGTCGACCTTGGGATACCCCAAATCGGGAATGGCGGCCAGCCAAACGTTGCGCTGGTTGTCGGTGATCCATTCGCCCAGGTTCGCCGTGTCGCTGTGAATGCGAACTCCGCCGCAGGCCTGGTCGATTTCGACGAGCGGTATCCATGCGGTCAGAAAATCGCTTAGGTGGCGGTTGTAACTGCAGTCCTGGTGCGACGGCACCATGGCCAGCCCGTTGCCCGGCAGGACGAACCGCGCCATCGGCGGCATGTGTGCCCGCACCGCTTGCCCAGGAAACAGGGCGTGCAGGATGGCGGTGAGCGGCGGCGAGTGCAAGAGCGATTTGAGGGGCGCCGCCAGTCGCACCGCCAGGGGAAACTGACCAGCCAGGGCGTTCTGGCGATCGGCGTCTAAGCATCGCTGTTTGCCGGCCCGCAGGTACTCGGCGCAGGCCGGCCCCAGCGGCTCTTGGCCCCCCGCTTGAACGGTGGCCCGCAGATCGTCTTGGATTCGGTCGAATTCGTTCTCGAGCCAACGACGCAACCGCCCGACTTCATCCGCCGGCACGACGTTCTTGAACAGTTGAAAACCGTGCTGTTGATAGTGGCTGACGTCGATCACCGGCGAGTTCCTCGTGAGGGGAAATAGCTCCCATTGTTCATCGACGCGAACCGTCGTTAGGGCTGAACGAATCGTTACATTCCCCCCGGGTTGACGCCGGCAGGACGTGCGATGCGGCAAGCTGGCCAAGTCGGGCAAGCAAGTAAGGCTTTTTCCTATCGCCGACGACGCTCTCGCGCCTTGCGCAAGAAGTCCGAGACGCACACTTAGGAACGATCGAAAAACAGCGGCACATGCTCTTGCCTCGCAGCGCGGCTGCGGATTACATTTCCCGCCGCAATCGCATTGGGCCCGGCTGCGGATGGCTGGCGCTCTCGGAAAGGAATCCGAACATGCCAGCTTCGCTAGCAGAGCTTGCCGCCTTGGTTCGGGGTGAACTTCGCGGGAACGGCGGCACGAGCGTGACCGACGCCGTGCCGCTGGACGACGCAGGGCCGGGAACTCTGACATTCATCGATTCCCGCGACAAGTGCCCTAAGCTCTCTGTCAGCGGCGCGACGGCGGCCGTGGTTCCGTGCGACGTGGCCGACCAAGACCTTCCGGCGCCGAGCGTGCTGCCGGTGATCCGCGTGGCGGACGTGCATGCGGCATTCGCTACGCTAGTGAGCCATTTTCGGCCGCCGCTCACGCCTGCCTGGCGAGGCGTCAGTCCCGATGCCTGCGTCAGCCCCACCGCCCGTATCGATCGCTCGGCCTGCGTCCACGCCATGGCGCAGATCGGCGACAACGTGGCCATTGGGCCCGGCACCGTCATTCACGGCGGCGTGCGGATCATGCCGGGCTGCCAAATCGGCGCTAGTGTAACGTTGTTTCCCAACGTGACGTTGTACGAAAACACGGTCGTCGGTCCGCGGTGTGTAGTGCACAGCGGTGTGGTGATTGGGGCCTACGGATTCGGCTATCGAGCGGTAGAAGGACAGCATCAACGGGCGGCGCAGTTGGGTTACGTGGAACTGGAGGCCGACGTGGAGGTCGGGGCCAACAGCACAATCGATCGCGGGACGTTTGGCCGCACGCTGATCGGCGCCGGAACCAAGATCGACAATCAGGTGCAGATCGCCCACAACTGCCGCATCGGCAGACACAACATCATCTGTGCGCAAGTGGGCATCGCCGGCAGTTCCACCAGCGGTGACTATGTGGTGATGGCGGGGCAATGCGGAGTTCGCGACCACGTCCATATCGGCGCCCGGGTGGTGCTCGCCGCCATGTCGGGAGTCACCAACCACGTGCCCGACGATTCGCAGATGCTGGGCATACCGGCCACGCCGATCCGCGAGCAGCGTCTGAAGCTGGCGGCACTGGCGAAGCTGCCGGAGATGCGTCGCGAGTTCAAAGCGCTGCAGGCTCGATTGGCGCGGCTCGAAGCACAGTTGTCGTCGAGCGCTGCGCCGCCGCACAAGCCACAGGCCGCAGCGTAGTTGTCCGCCCTAGAATTCGCGACCGCTGGTCACCTCGCATGTCCGCTCAGCCCGACTACGATTCCCACGGTGCGACCAGCGCTAGCCCCGCGCCACGGCTTGGCGCCCGCTTGCAATTGCACCGGCCTACGCAGGCGCCGATGGGCGGGAAGGTGGGGCTGTTAGCCGGTTGGGGGCGATATCCACTGATCGTGGCTGAGGCGCTGCGGGCCCAAGGCCTGGAGACGTACTGCCTGGCGATCAAGGATCACGCCGACCCGGCGCTGGAGCAACTGTGCTGCGCCACCGAGTGGTGCGGCGTGGCGCGGCTGGGCCAGGCCCGCCGCTTCTTCCGGCGGCACGGCGTACAGAGCCTGACCATGGCCGGTAAGATTCACAAAGTGAAGTTTTATCAGCCAGGCTATTTCCTGCGTCATCGTCCCGATTGGCGCGGGCTATGCCGGTTTTCGTCGCACTTTATCTTCCACCGCGCCGACCGCAAAGACGACACCCTGTTGGGGGCGATCATCGAAGAATTCTCGCTTGACGGCGGAACGTTCTTTCCCGCCACCGACTTCGCCCCCGAACTGCTGATCTCGGCCGGACAGTGGACGCAGCGGGGTCCGACTGCGGCTCAAACGCGCGACATCGAGTTTGGCTGGCGCCTGGCCAAGCAAATGGGCGGACTCGACGTGGGGCAGAGCGTCATGGTCAAGGACCGGGCCGTACTGGCAGTCGAGGCGATCGAAGGGACTGACCTGTGCATCGAGCGGGCCGGCAAACTCTGCCCGGTAGGAGGGTTTGCCGTGGTCAAGGTGGCCAAACCGCAACAGGACATGCGGTTTGACGTGCCCACGGTCGGCTTGCGGACGATTCAAACGATGATCGCGGCTGGGGCCCAGGTGCTGGCGGTCGAGGCCGATAAGACGATATTGCTTGAATCGCAGGCGGTAATCGACCTGGCGGACCGACACGGGCTGGTGATCGTCGCCCAGGCGGTGCCCGCGTAACCGTTTTTTTTCCGCTGATACCAGAATGAAGTGCCCCTTTGCGCCCGGCCGGTTGGCCCTATAATGGCGGGTCTACCCCGACCGACCGGCCCCCCGGTCCAGGAGCTTTCCAATGCCCAAGCAGAAGACCCACAAGGCCACCAAGAAACGGTTCCGTCTCACCGCCAGCGGCAAGGTCAAGCACCGGCCGGCCGGCAAGAGTCACCGTAACTCCCGGATGTCGCAAAAGCGAACCAGGCAGTTGCGCGGCTCGCAGACGATGAACCCGACCGAGACCAGCCGCGTGGTGGAGTTGCTCTGCGGCAACAGTTATTAGAGTCCAACAATATTAGAGTCCAACAATCAACCTGTTCGATTCGCTGAAAACAACTGAACTTAGTTGACGGTTGTCAGGTTGTTTGGCGGCCTCTTAGCTCCCTGCGGGCACATTTGCGAGACAGGCGTCGAACGCGTCCTACGGTTTAGGACGGGCCTAAGTCTTGCCCTAGCACGGTACCAAACGCCATGCGCACCACCAAAGGCGCCGCCCGCCGCAAGGCGAAACGGCGGTTGTTTAATCGCGCGGAAGGAAACGTCGGCGGTCGACGGAAACTTCTTCGCACCGTCAAAGAAACTCTGGTTCGCGCGGGAGCGTTCGCGTTTCGCGATCGCCGGGCGCGAAAGCGCGATTTCCGGGCGCTGTGGGTGGTGCGGATCAACGCCGCCGCCCGCGAACGCGGACTGCGCTATAGCCAATTGATTGCCGGCCTGGAAAAAGCCAAGATCGAGTTGAACCGGAAGATGTTGGCCGAGATTGCCGTTGGCGATCCGAGCGGGTTCGACGCGATCGTGGCCGCCGCCAAGAAGGCGTTAAACGTCGCCTAACCGCCGGCCTGTGGCGTTTCCAGCAAGGTTGTCAAAGCGGGCGCCGGGAGCGCGGTTCGAATCCGGGCCACCGGCACAGCGCCGCATCGAGGTCGCGCCGCATCGAGGTCGCTTGCCGTGAGTCTTTCGGCGTTCTTGATTGAGCTGGACGCGCTGCTTACCGCCGCCCAGCGCGCCATGGCCGATGCGCCGGATGCCGCGACCGTCGAGGCGGCGCGGGTCGAGTTTCTGGGCGCCAAAAGTGGTCGCCTCAAAGCCGCACAAAAGAGCCTAGGGGCGGTGCCGGGCCCTGATAAGCCCGCGGCTGGCAAACGGTTTAACGAGGTCAAACAGGCGCTCGAAGACGCCCTGGCCGAGGCGCAACAGCGGCTACAGACCGTCTCGATCGGCACTCAGGTCGGAGTGTGTTTCGACCCTACGGTTCCCGGCAGCGCCCGGCGCGTCGGTCATTTGCACCCCATCACCCAGACCATCGAATATCTCAAAGAGATCATGGGGCGGCTGGGGTTTACCGTGGCCGAAGGGCCCGAGGTCGAAGACGAGTGGCACAACTTTGAGGCGCTGAACATCCCCGCCTCGCATCCGGCTCGCGATCCGCTCGAGAATTTTTACCTGTCCACCGCCGCGGCGTCGGCGCCCGCAGCGAAGGCCGTCGGCAGCCAGCCAATGCTGTTGCGCAGCCAGACCAGCACGGTGCAGATTCGCGTCCTGGAGAAAACGCCTCCACCGGTGCGAATCATCTCGGTCGGCCGGGTCTACCGACCCGACACGGCCGACGCCACGCACTATCCCATG
>CAYWTU010000397.1:0-4756 GCA_964461275.1 uncultured Pirellulales bacterium
ATGGCGGTAAATGACGGGTGCTCAGCGATCTGAATGACAGCCGCCCCGTAATACAAATGATCCTGGTCGATGTGCATGTACCACCTCTTTCAGACTTCAGATGAGGGAGAGAATCTTCACGCTATTTGTTCGCTGGTCGTCCACGATCTTAACCGCCACGCGGCGCATTCTTGCCTGGAGAAACCGTCATGCCGAGCGGCTGCCAAGCGTCTTCGATGCCATAAGGCACACGAGAAAGAACCGCCGCACGTCAGAATCGGGCAGCGCGCTGAAACCGCCTGTGACTGCGCGCACTTCGGCGATCAACGCCACCACATCGCGACGAAAAAACGTGTCGGAGTAATCGTAATCGGCCCGATGCCGTTTCTGCTGTGTCTCGACGAATGTGGCCGCGATGTCGCTGATTTCCGCTGGCACAATCAGCATCGGCTTATCTTGCTTTTGCTTGGGTTGTTGAACGACGTCGCTCGGCAACGCGCGCAATAACGACTCCGGCAACGCACCGTCCTTGAACCTGTCGCAGGCGTTCTTCATCGACCCATGCTCGAAACCGCGAGCCAGGGCATGCCGGTAGCCGCGCTGCTCGTTGTGCGTTCCCATGATCGCCCGACAAGCCTCAACCGTCAGGTAATGGAACAACGCATAGTAGGCCGCCGACACTGCCCGCCGCAGATTGGCTTGCTTCGGCCTCTTCTTGTCGCGGTTCGCCAGAAACTCCGCCTGCTCCAACAAATCAGCATACACGGCGTTTACTCCTCGCCCTCGGGCCGCTCCTCAAACTCCGCCTTGGTGGCCAAGAAAATGTACGGAAACAGCGCCACGCCTTTGTCCACAAGCTGGCGTCGAATCGCCGACTTGAGTTGCAGAATATTGTCGCCGGTCAGTTGTTCGTCCGTGGTGTCGTCCGCCAACACTACATTGACTCGAAGTGCGTCATTGCCATCGGCATCGACGTAATGTTCCGCCTTGATATCCGCCACGGGCGGAGACGGCGGCAGTTCCAAACTTTCCCGCTTCAAGGCGTCCTCGATTGTTTTGTCTACCGCCATAATGACTGTCTCCTTGTGAAACACCCAGTTGACCGCCCCTGCTGAGAATGTTCGGCGACCGGCGTGCGGATTCCGTCCGCTCAGCAGTACACCGCAACAATCGCACCGCCGTCTTATTCTACCGCGATAATTCTACCGTGATGATCCTCAAACTCTCGATCCCCCGATCATCCACTATCTTCACCGCCACGCGGCGGTGCGGGCCCGGCTCAAATGGCAGCGACTCCGTTCCGCGGTACTGCTCGATCCGGTCTTCGTCGATCTCGGCTTTGAGGTTTTTGGCCAGGCGGGCCCAGCCTTCTTTGTCGCCGGCGAGCGGGAAGAAGACCTGGCGTGGGAACAAACTGCGGCCGTCGTAATCGGTGTCCAACAGCCACATGGCGATCTTGGCCGTGTCGCCGGACTCAATAGCGCCGGTCCGTGTGTTGAAATAATCGAAGCCGCGGACCTCGACCTGCCACAACCCCTTGTGTTCTCCCTTGGCGATCTGCCGCAATTCCACGTCAGGCTGGCCGATGAGCCAATAGCTTTCGTTGCTGGATCGCTTCTTTTTGAGGTCGTCGGTAAGAAGGTCGGTGTTCATCTGCACTTTGAGCAGCGTCACGCCGGGCCAATTGGTTTCGTCGATGTCCTTGGCCGCCTCGGGGTCGAATTGGAACGTGGCGAAGGCCACGATCGACGGGGCGGGTTTCAGATTGGTGGCTTCTTGCAGGGCCTGCTCCACCTGCCGTTGCTCCAGCGGGGCGTGCTCTGGGCCGAACGAGACGACGACGCGCTCGATGCGGTCTCCCTTGGTCTCGCCGGCGCATTGCAGCCAGCGGGTGCCGCCGAGTGGTTCTAATCGGCTGAATTCGATCCGCTGACCGGCTCGGCCGCGAATGCCGCACTTCAATAGTTCGTCCCGCCATTCGGTCTGCCGCAGAGTCTCGCCGCTGCGGGCCACGGCCACTTCTTCGCGGAAGGTAAGCCGTTCCTGGCCATCGAGCGGGCCGACGCCAGGCAGCGTGGGCTGGAGGTCGGCGGTCACCTCGCGGGTCTGCACAACGATCTCGTCGATCGACTGTACGGCCGGGGCAGGGACCGCTTCGACGGTAAACGGCCCGGTGACGCGGACCTTTGATTTATCGACCAGCGGCTGATCGTAGAGCGTTTCCTGCTCGGCGTACTTGGCGATGGCCGCGTCGATCTCGGTGCGAGTCATGCCTTCGCGAATCTCGGGATTGTTGGCAATCGATTTGAGCGTGACGTGCGGAACGGTCTTGTACTTGAACCCGCTGGCGATCCCTTCCTGCTCGTGCGCCAGTTCGTAGTAATCGAAGACACTGGTCATCAGCCGCTGCTTGGCGAGCGTGACCGCTACGCGCGAAGTATCGCAGGTGATCCAACGGCGGCCCCATTGTTCGGCGACGACGGCGGTTGTGCCTGATCCACATGTCGGGTCGAGTATAAGATCACCTGGATCGGTGCTCATTAGCAGGCAACGCTCAATCACTCGCTTTGCCGTCTGAACCACGTAGCGCTTATCGGCGGCGAAGCCGCTCTCGAACGTGTCTGTCCAGTTGTTCGTCAGAACGGAGTACGGAAAGTCATCCAAGTAGACAACAAATCGCAGGCTATTCCCCAATGCGAGCAATCGACGTGACAGACGCAAGCTTGCGAATCCTTCGGGGGTCGTGGACCAGCCACGCTTTGGCTCAAATCTTCGGCCGTCGAAGTCGACTGGGAATCGGTTCAGCGTACTTCCTGTGTCCCGAGCACTTTCAAGTTTGTTGTGGGTAAAAGTGCGAGACGCTTGATGGGCCGCCTCGACACGCGGGATCCGGCCCCGCCTGCCGTCGATACATTCTTCCCAAATATCGGCCGAGCGGGCTGCCCATCCGCCGTCTGCTACAAGGAGGTTCCTCTGCTTCAGAGTAGGCGTGTGCTTGCCGTACCATAAGACGTAATCGTTGTTGACAGGCAACCCCGTACCAGAAGTTTGCGATCCCCCTCGAACGAATGACACTAGGTTGATATAGCTGTTTGGCCCAAATACCTCGTCCATCAATTCCCGGACATGGTGAAGGTTCTCATCGCTGATCTGTACAAAGCACGAACCGCTGTCGTGTAATAGCTCGCGTGCCAACAGTAGCCGATCCCGCAGGTACGTCAGATACGAATGGATGCCTAGTTCCCAGGTGTCGCGAAAAGCCCGAATCATCTCGGGCTCCTGCGTCAAGTCCTCATCCTTACCGTCGGCCACGTTTCGGCGATTTACGAACGGCTGAAAGTTCGAGCCGTAGCGGATGCCGTAGGGCGGGTCGATGTAGACCATCTGGACTTTGCCTGCCATTCCCTCCTTTTCCAGCAGCGAGTTCATCACCAGCAGCGAATCGCCGGCGATGAGACGGTTGGTCCAGCCGTGTGCATGTCGATAGAAATCGACCGCCTCCCGGAGCGGCGGGTTTTCTTCTGGTTCCTCGAACAGCGACAACTGGCGCGGCACGGCGACGGGCTGCTGCTGACCGCCGATCACCGGCCGACCTTGACCGGTGCGAACGGCGGCGATGATCGACAAGGGGTCGATCCGCTCGTGAACGTGCAGGCTGACGGTGGGCACTTCAAAGCTGGTGTGCTCGGCCTTGCCAGCCCAGACCAGTTGCGGATCGAGGTGCGGATCGTACTGGTAGGTCTTTCGCTTCTGTCCAGCGTCGGGATCGGTCTTCGGCGTGACGAGCCCCACGGGCGGATTGTTGACGCGGGTCTTGTCATCGTGTTCGTACTGCTCAATCTCGCGCTTGCTAGACACTGACCGGGCATTGGGAGCGCCGGTCTGCAACGCCTCGGCCGCGCGTCGCGCGCGGCGAGTGCTGCCGCGCTTCGGTGCGGGGGACGACGAGAGGGAAAAACTGTCGCCGTCTTGGATGCCATTGGCGGCCGGGGTAGGTTCGTCGGCCATGGCGGCGCTCCGTGACGGACTGGGGAGAGTGTCGCGGCGCGGTCGGGGCGCTACGCCAGGGCTGGTCGCCGCAGGCTCGGGCGATTCGCCCAGCAGCCGCGCAATGAGCAGCGACTTTTCGCGCCCGTAGTCATCGAGACCCGCGGCACGACAGACCGCCTTGAGCTCGTCGCGAGAGAGAGCAGCCAGGAGTTCGGGCGTTTTGATCGCCCGCTCGGCCGCTAGCGCCTCGGCGATCTCGTCCTTGCTCTTGCCCGACAGGCCGGCCACGCCGAACGCGGCGGCCAACTCCAGCAGACGGGCGCGGGTAAGGGCGTCGAGAATTTTCCGGCGACGAATCATGGGCAGCTTACATCCTGGAAGAGCAATCGCTACCAGTTGACCCAAACGTCGTTGAAGTCCGGATTATTCAAGAAGGCATCCTTGTTGACGATCTGTATGACTCGATGCGGAGCGCCTTCGACCTCAGCGCGCCAGATGCCCGGGTTCTTGGGGTCGGTGTCGCTGACGCAAAGTTCCGTCCCCTCCCAGTTGACTGCTAGCCCTTGGGGGCTTTTCCATTTCGTGGGCAGCCCTTCGGCGATCTCAACGACGTTTTGTCCGTTGTAGTCCATGCGGAGAACCCGACCGGCGCCGGACTCGGCCACGAAGATGACCCGCTGGTCCGACTGGCGAGGCATGCTGCCCAGGGCCACGCCGCTCGGTTTGTTCAATCTGCTGTTCTCATCATTCAGGGGCGTAGGCGCCTCGTCGCCGGCGTGCAACTCGG
>CAYWTU010000398.1:0-4753 GCA_964461275.1 uncultured Pirellulales bacterium
GTCCGACGTCTTGCTGGCCACTTCGTTGACCAGCTTGGCCCCCATGTTTTCAAACGGGTCTTCCAACTCGACTTCTTTGCTAACCGTGACCCCGTCCTTCGTCACCGTAGGACCGCCAAAACTCTTGGCGATAATCACGTTGCGGCCGGTGGGACCCATGGTCACCGCGACGGCGCTGGCCAATTTGTCCACACCCTTGAGCAACTTCGCTCGGGCATGGTCATCAAACAACAATTGCTTAGCCACGATGGCGGCTCCTATACAGTTACGTTGTGTTCAGGTTTCCTGACTTGGGCCTTGCGCCTTAGCTGACCACCTTGGCCAGGATGTCGCTTTCGCGAAGAATCTTCACCTCACGGCCGTCGATTTCGATGTCGGTGCCCGAATATTTTCCGAAGATCACCTCATCGCCGACCGTCACGCTCAGTGTGCCGCGCTCGCCGCTGTCGAGCAGCTTGCCGGGACCGATCGAAACCACAGTGCCGCGCTGCGGCTTTTCCTTGGCGGTGTCGGGCAGCACGATGCCGCCGGCGGTCCGCTCCTCGGCTTCCAACGGTTCGACCACCACCCGATCATCCAACGGTCGCAGTTTCAGATCACGTGCCATGTCTTGTTTCCTTTGCCTATTCGATGGATTTGTCGTTGAGTTCGTTTGTCGTTGATTTTTAGTGCGAACCAAGCGGCCACGGCGGCTTACATCATGCCGCCCATGCCACCCATGTCCATGCCGCCCATACCACCCATACCACCCATGCCACCCATACCGCCCATGCCATGGTCGTGATGGTGTCCGCCGGGGCCTTCTTCAGCCTCCTTGGGAATCTCAGTCACTAGGGCTTCCGTGGTCAGCAGCAGAGAAGCCACGCTGGCGGCGTTCTGCAGCGCCGTCCGCACGACCTTGGCCGGGTCGATGATGCCAGCCTGCACCAAGTCGCAGTACGCCTGTTTGTTGGCGTCATAACCCTCGGTCTTGGTCTTTTGCTGACGCACGCGGTTGACCACCACAGCGCCGTCGACCCCTGCGTTCTGGGCGATGTGACGCAACGGCCAGTCGAGCACGTTGCGCACGATCTTAGCTCCCATTTGCTCATCCCCTTTGAGATCGAGCTTTTCGATCGCCTTCTCGCAGCGAATGAGCGCCACGCCGCCCCCCGGCACGATGCCTTCTTCCAGGGCCGCTTGGGTGGCCGCTTTGGCGTCCTCGATTAGCGCCTTGCGTTCTTTCATTTCGGTCTCGGTCGCGGCGCCCACGCTGATTTCCGCCACGCCGCCGGCCAGCTTGGCCAGTCGCTCTTGCAACTTCTCGCGATCGTAGTCGCTGTCGGTGGCGTCGATCTCGCGGCGAATTTGCTCGACCCGGCCCTCGATCGCGTCCTTCTTTCCGGCGCCGCTGACGACGGTTGTTTCTTCCGATGTGACGATGATTTTCTTGGCGCTCCCCAGATCGCTGAGCTTGACCGCCTCTAGCGAGATGCCCAGATCCTTGAAGATGGCGGTGCCTGCGGTCAACACGGCCAAATCGCCCAAGATCGCCTTGCGACGGTCGCCGTAGCCCGGCGCCTTGACCGCACAGATGTTCAAAATGCCGCGCATCTTGTTGACCACCAGTGTGGCCAATGCCTCGCCTTCCACATCCTCGGCGATAATCAACAGCGGCTTCTTGGCCTTGCTCACGGCTTCTAACAACGGCACCAGATTCTTGACGTTCGAAATCTTCTCTTCGTAGATCAAGATCAAGCAGTTCTCAAGTTCAACCGTTTGATCATCTTGGTTGGTGACGAAGTGCGGCGACAGGTAGCCACGATCGAACTGCATCCCTTCCACGACGCTGACGGTCGTTTCGGTTTGCCGGCCTTCCTCAATCGTGATGACGCCGTTCTTGCCGACCTTGAAGAAAGCGTCGGCCAGGACGTCGCCGATCGTGGGATCGTTGTTGCCCGCGATGGTGGCGATCTGCGTGATTTCTTTCTTGTTCTTGTCGCTGATTTGGGTGGCCAGCTTGCCGATGGCGTCGACCATCGCGTCGGTGGCCTTAGCGATGCCGCGAGAAAGCGCCATGGGATCGGCGCCGGCGGCAATCATTTTCAAACCTTCGCGGAAAATCGCGTCGGCCAAAACCGTGGCGGTCGTGTTGCCGTCGCCTGCTACGTCGTTGGTCTTGCTGGCGGCCTCTTTCACCAACTGGGCGCCCAGGTTTTCATTGGGGTCTTCCAGGTCGATATCCTCGGCCACCGTCACGCCGTCCTTGGTGATCTTGGGTGAACCCCAGCCCTTGTCCAAGACGGCGTTGCGGCCGCGGGGTCCGAGCGTGCTGCGGACGGCGCGGGCCAGTTTGGAAACGCCCGCCGCCAGCGGTCGACGCGCGTCGTCATCGAAAACGATCTTTTTCGCCACAGTGAATTCCTCCCGTGCTGAGCCAGTGTGTCGTAAGTCGCGCGTCACCCGGACCGTCGCCGCCAGCAAGAGGCATTGTTCTGCAACCGCCTAGGTGAGGCACGCATGCAATGGTGATTTGTATTTACCAGCAAGTGGCGCAGAGCCGTTGGCCTGGATTGGCAGCCTGCACCAAGCGTTCGCACAACTAAGCAACCAGCGTGCCAATTGCCTTCTGTTAATGTCACAACTCACATGGCAGCAATTAGTTGCGTTGATGTCGGCAATAGCTGGTGGCACACAGCACTGAAACCCAGAATCAACGAACTTGCCAATTTGGCAGGATTCGTCAATGAGCCGAACCAGAGTTGGGGGAATTGTCTTCGGCGAGCGAATCGGAAAAATTCGATCGCGCAAAGTTTTCCGTCAAAGTCTGGCGGCAAATTGCGCCGAAATACGTGCGCCCCTATTGCCTGGATCAAGGAATATTGTTTCTCTAGCTTGTGCTGTCCACCTAATCTCACACTGCCGAGCGATCACATGCGTCCCAAACTGCTTCGTCGCCGCTTGCCGCGTCTCGGCTTGGAACACCTTGAACGTCGCTTGCTGCTGACCTCCGACATCCATCTGAGCAGCTTCGTGGGGACGGCGATCCCCGACGGCGATACGACGCCCACGACAACCAAGACCACCGACTTCGGCAGCGCCGCCTCGATTGGAGCGACGATCACCCAAACGTTTGTCATCAGCAACTTTGGGACCACGGCGCTTGACCTGACGGCCACTCCGCGTGTGCAGATTACAGGAGTCAACGCGACCGACTTCACCGTGACGGTTCAGCCGCCAGCCGCGGTAGCTGCCGGAACCAATACGACGTTTCAGATCACATTCGACCCTGCTGCCATCGGGCTCCGGACCGCCACCGTCAACATCTTCAGCGACGACCCAGACGAGGCAACCTACGATTTCGCGATTCAGGGAACCGGCACGGCGTCCGTGGTGAGTACGGCCGAGATCGATCTCAGCAGCTTTACAGGGGTCAGTATTCCCAGTGGCGACAGCTCTCCCAACACCACCAAGACGACCGACTTTGGCAGTGTGGCTGCCGCCGGCGGCACACAGACGCGCACCTTCGTCATCAGCAGCTTCGGCACGGGGCCGTTGACGCTGACCGGTACGCCGCGAGTTCAGGTTTCCGGCGCCAACGCCGCGGATTTCACCGTCACCGTGCAGCCGCCCAGTACCGTGACGAACGGCACCAACACCACGTTTCAGGTCGTTTTCGACCCTAGCGCCACCGGCATGCGCACCGCCACGTTGAGCATCGGCAGCGACGATTCGGACGAAAATCCCTATACGTTTGACATCAAAGGAACCGGGAACACCGGCAACGTCAACGTCGAGATCGACCTTAGCAGCTTGGGCGGCGTGAACATACCCAACGGCGACGTTTCGCCCACGACGACGAAGACGACCGACTTTGGCACCATCGCCATCACGGGCGGTCAGCTCACGCGGACATTCGTCATCACCAATTTTGGCACACAGCCGCTGCAGCTCACGGGTCTGCCCACGGTTCAGTTGGCCGGGCCGCAGTCGTTCGATTTCTCCATCGACAACTTCGCACCGGCCGTGGTGAATCCCGGCACGAACACCACGTTCGCCGTGCGATTCGACCCGAGTGGACCAGGCACGCGTTCGGCCACGGTGCGGATCAACAACAACGACGCCGACGAGAATCCATTCACGTTTAACATTGTCGGTTTTGGTGGCACTAGCGGTGGAACGGTCGACATCGACCTGAGCAGCTTAGGCGGCGTGGCGATTGTCAACGGCGACAACACCCCGTCGCTCGGAGAAACGACCGACTTCGGCCTCGCCTCGGTTGGCAGCGGCGCAATTCAGACGTTTGTGATTACGAATTTCGGGACCGGCCCACTGACGCTCACCGGCACGCCGCGAGTCGCCATCAGCGGCGCGAACGCCGCCGATTTCTCGGTCACGGCGCTGCCGCCGGCCACGGTTGCCGCGGGCACGAACACCACGTTCCAGATCACGTTTTCGCCCTCGGCCACAGGCATTCGCGCCGCCCAGGTGAACATCCTCAGCGACGACGGGGACGAATCGCCGTACACGTTCGCGATTCGGGGCACAGGCACGGCGCCGCTGTTGATTTCCAGCCTTTCCGAGGCGGTGTTCGGCGAGGGGATCGACTCGATCCTGCCCTAGCCGGTAGGAAGGCGGCGAGGGTTTCTTGCATCTACGCAAGATTTCGCCGTGACCCGCGTTTCGTCGAACAAGAGCACGCTTCCTCCCCGCTGTCGTGCGGCCCGGCACGGTGTCTAATGGGGAAATGCGACCTGAATTCAAAATGCTGCGA
>CAYWTU010000399.1:0-4746 GCA_964461275.1 uncultured Pirellulales bacterium
TTGGGCCCGGAGCGGCCGCGGAGCTGGCCCGCTATCATTTGCGGGCCGACGTGCAACCGGATGAGCATCGGGCCGAGGCGTTGGCCTCTGCAATCCTGGCCGCTGGACCGCCCGGCCGGGTGTTGTTGGTCCGGGCCAGCCGTGGCCGCGAGACTTTGGCCGAGGAATTGCGGCGAGGGGGCGCAGACGTTCAGCAGGTTGTGGCCTACCGCAGCGACGACGTGCCGTCGGCCGACCCAGAAATCGCCAGTTTGGTCGACGAGGGAAAGATCGACTGGCTGACGGTCACCAGCTCGGCAATCGCCCACAGCGTGGTCCGTTTGTTCGGCCCGGCACTGGCCCAAATAAGACTGGCCAGCATCAGCCCGATCACCAGCCAGACGCTGCGCGAGTTGGGCCACAGCCCGACCGCCGAGGCGACGGTGTACACGCTCGATGGCGTCGTCGACGCCATCCTGGCGGTGGAGCAGGCGGGCGAAGGATAGCCGCGCGGCCGGCGCCGGCTAATTCTCGATTCCCAACCGGCGATATTTTTCCTTGTACTTCTCCCACAGTCGCTTGTGGCGATTGTTGAGGTCCACCACGCGGCCCTGGATGTAGGCCAGTTCGATCTGCGTGGTCGTCTCAAGCGGATCGCCCGTGGCGACCATCAGCGTGGCCTCCTTACCCGGTTCGAGCGCACCGAGCCGATCGCCGACGCCCAAGATGGTCGCAGCGTCGGTCGTAATCGCCCGCAACGCCGCGTCGGCCGGCAGTCCGTAGGCCGCCGCGGTGGCGGCGTGATACGGCAGGTTGCGCACGGCTTGCGCTTCGGCGGAACTGCTGACGCAGAACTTCACGCCCGCCTGGTGCAGCCGGCTGGGAACGGTGAATGGCGCGTCGTAGGCATCGCCCGGACGCTGCGGCAAGCGATGCACTCCCCCCACAATCACCGGCGTCTCGGTCTGCTTCAGCAGATCGGCACAACGAGGCGCGTCGTACCCGCCCAAAATAATCAGCTTGATCTTCTCACGCGCGGCGAAGGCCACGGCCGACTCAATTTGCTGCCACTCGTCGGCTCGAACGATCGCCGGGACGGCGCCCTCGAGCACCGGCAGCATCGCTTCCCAGCGGGCATCGTAGGCCGGGCTTGCGGCCCTTGGGCCTACGGCCTGCGCTCGCTTCTGCTGTCCGTACGCGCGGGCGTCGTCAAACGCCTGTTGGATCTTGGCCAGCGCCTCCTGGGCGTCCTCGGCCGGCGGAGCTGTGAAGAACGAGCGACGATAGGTCGGCTGCACGAACCGGGGCCAGGTAATGTGCAGCCCCACCGGCGCCCGAACGGTCATTTCCTCCCACGTCCAACCGTCGAGGCGAATCAAGGCCGACGTGCCGGTGAGCAGTCCGCCTGTCGGCACACTGAGGACCGCGAGCACCCCGTTGGCTCGCGCCACGGGCAACAGTTCACTATCGGGGTTGACGGCCACTTGGGCCCGGACGTTCGGATTGATCTCGCCTACTTCGGCCCCATCGCGAGTGGCGCGGATCGAAGGGATTTCGATCAGCCCCAGGCCGGTGTCCGCGTCGATCAGTCCTGGATAGACGTGTTTTCCGCTTACGTCAACGCGCAGCGCACCATCGGGAATCGCGACATCCGCGCCGATCGCGGCGATTCTCCCGTCCACGAACACGACCGTCCCGCCTTCAATATTCGGCCCGCTCACCGGATGCACCGTGCCGCCGACCAATGCGATCGGTTGCGTCTGTGGCGCTCCGGGCACTTCGGGGACGGCTCGAGCGGTCCGCGGCGCAAGCAGGCACAAAGCCAGGCAGCATGCTGCCGCCCAAGGGCTAACTACCCGCAGCACTGGCAGGAAGCGCGGCGCCGCTATTTGTCCCGTTGGTTCATTAGTGATCATGGTCGTGGTCTCCGTGGCCACAAAATTCGTCGTGCCTGGGCCAAAGCGTTTTTTCGTCGATCTTTCCTTCGCCGGGGCCTTCCACGGCGTCCTTGGAAGCGAGCGCCCGCTGGACCAGCGCCGCCCGGCGTCGATCGGCCTGAATGCGGCGAGTCGCGTCTTCCTCGCGGTCGAAATACTTGCGGCCATCGATCCAGGTTTGCTCGCAACGGGCGTAATTCGAAAGCGGCGAGCCACTCCACACCGCCAGGTCGGCGTCCTTGCCCGCGACGAGCGAACCGACGCGGTCGGCAATGCCCAGTTGGACCGCCGGATTGTAGGTGACGAACTTGAGAGCCTCGGCCGGGGGCAGGCCGCCGTATTTCACCGCCTTGGCCGCCTCCAGGTTGAGCCGCCGGGCAAGTTCCGCGTCGTCCGAATTAAACGACACGACCACGCCCGCGTTGTGCATCAAGGCGCCGTTGTAGGGAATGGCGTCAAAGACCTCGAACTTAAAGGCCCACCAGTCGGAGAACGACGACCCACCGACGCCGTATTGGGCCATGACGTCGGCCACCTTGTAGCCTTCTAGGATGTGTTGCAGTGTGGCGATGCGAACGCCGAAGTCGGCGCAATTGCGTAGCAGCGCCAGGATCTCATCCTGTCGATAGCTGTGACAATGGATCAACCGCCGCCCCTCGACAATTTCGGCAATCGCCTCCAACTCCAAATCCACCCGTGGAGGCAAGCCCACGGGATTGGTGCGCCACGCCTCCCAGCGGCGACGATATTCTTGGGCGGCCCGGAATTCATCGCGGATCAACTCGTCGACACCCATCCGCGTCTGGGGATAACGCGACGTGAACCGATCACCCCAGTTCGCCTGTTTGACGTTTTCGCCCAGGGCAAACTTGACCCCCGGCGGCGCCCCGGCCAGCTTCATTTCCTCGGGTCCTTCGCCCCAGCGGAGCTTCAGCACCTGGTTTTGGCCGCCGATGGGATTGGCCGATCCGTGCAGAATGTTCGACGCCGTGACGCCGCCGGCCAGTTGGCGGTAAATGTTGACGTCGTCGCAATCGACGAAATCGCCGATCCGAACTTCGGCCGAAACGGCTTGGCCCGATTCGTTCACGCCGCCATCGGTGGCGATGTGCGAGTGGCAGTCGATGATGCCCGGCGTCACGTGGCGACCGCGGCAGTCGATTCGCACAGCGTCGGGCGGAATCGGCGCGTCACGGCCCACGGCCAGGATCCTGCCCGCCCGCAACACGACCGTCGCGTCGTCCAATATCCCGGCCTCCGCGCTGGTCCAGACCGTCGCGTGTTCCAGCGCCACCGCCGCCGGTTGCTCAGGCGCGGCGCCGACGCCGAATTCGCCCAAAGGAAAATTGGGTTCGAATAGTGCCGCCTGGGGAGCCTCGGGTTTGTCTGTGTCGCCCTTGTCTGCGACTTCCTGAGGAGAGTCGACCGCAGCCACATCCCCTTCGGCCGGCTTTTTCTCGTTTTCCTTCTCCGTCTTTTCCGCCTCGGCGGCGGCGTCCGGTCCGCCTGTGCGGCGCAACGTAACGGCGGTCTGCGATTCGTCGGGCCATACGACGTGCCCCTGCCAGACCGTTTCGCCTTCGGCGCCGGCTCCTGGCGCTGCGCTGATGCGAATGGCGCCCGGGACGCCCAGTTTTTCTCCTGCGATGCGCAACTGCACGCGGTCGCGCGTTACGGCGACGTGCTCAATCTTGACGTGGGCGGCTTGCTTTTGCGCCTTGCCGGCGAGTTTTTCCGGTTTGCCGGTGAACCGAAGCTGCCATGTCTCCTGGCCGCCATCGGGTTTGATGAGCGCCGTTTCCCATATCCCGCGCACATCGGGCCGGTCGCCGTTGTGTACTTCGTAGTGTCGGCCATCGATCCAGGCGACAAGCACCTTGGCCTCGCTGGCAAGCAAGTCGCCGTCGGCCACCACCAGGTGCGCCGCCTTGCCGCGTTCCACGGTTCCCACGCGGTCGCCGATGCCGAACAACTCGGCGGGTGTAACGGTCAGCGCCTTAAGCGCCGCCTCAGCCGAGAGGCCGCGCTCCACGGCCTGCCGGATCGCCGCCAGGAACTGTCCGCGGTCCTTGAGTCCTTGGCTGGTCAATGCGATGCGGACGCCGGCCTTGTCCAATCGTCCCGCGTTTTCTCGCGCCAGGTCCCAGTGCCACAGCTTCTCCAGCGATACGTTGGCCGCCGCCTCAGGCGCGCGGACATCGGGAGTTTTGGGAAAATCGAGCGGAACGATGACCGCCCGGCCCGTGGCGCGCACCGCCTCCAGGCGGCGGTATTCGCGTCCCGAGCCGCGGACGATGACGTTCAAGCCGAACTCGCTCCCCAACTTCGACGCCCGCAGAGCATACAGCTCGTCCGGCGCGTCGATGACCACCGGCTCAGTGCCGGAGAGCGACACCTGTAAGGCGTCGAGCGCGGCGCTGACCTCGGGACGCGGCGTGCCCGCGCGGGTGCGAAATGTTTCCCAGGCCTTACCATGCCATTGGGCGTCATGCAGAGCTTGGCGTACAAGGGCCAACGCCCCCATCGGCGAAACGGGGTACTCGCGGTTCTCCGTTGCGACCGGCGTGAGTTTCAAATGCAACGCTGCCCGTGGACGGATCAGGGCGTGGTTTGATTCCAGGTCGGAGGTTGTGACCAAAGCGCTGTGCCCCTTGACGATGCCGGCCGACGGCGCCGCCAGCCGCAACGTTACGCCTTGCGACCGGTAGGTCTTGTTCAGCTCGGCATCGGGCTTGTAACGGTCGGCCACGCTGGCCTCCGCTCGCACCTGCCGATTCCAGTAGCTCGCCGGCGCGTCGCCTCCTAACGAAATCTCGCTATAGCCGTCGAT
>CAYWTU010000400.1:0-4730 GCA_964461275.1 uncultured Pirellulales bacterium
GGCAGCGGACCAATTCGACGGTGCTGACGTGCTCGTCGCTGACCGGCGCCCAATCTTCGTCGTCCGCCTCCTGGGCGGCCTCCAAGGCGTCGGCCGGATTGTCGGCCTCGACGGTGACTACCTCCTCGACCTTGCGGCGGATCTCGTAGCGGGGCATGGTTGGCTCCTGTTGGGGTTGGGAAGGGCGACGCGGGCCAGCCGCTGCAACTCGTGCAGCCCGATCGACATCGTTTCGACCTCAATCTGCGTGTGTTTGGGCCGGCAGCGCCAACAGACGTTCGGCTGGCCGGCGTTTGAGCCACACTCCACTCGTTCCAATTCGGTTCGCTGGGGTTCAAACGAGCTCAAGTCCACACCGGCCGGCACGGGCGCCCAACCTTGTTCGTGGAAGTTGTCCGAGAACTCAGCGTCCGCCAGTTCGCCGGCGCTGACCAGATCGTCGCCGTACCAGACGGCGGCCGAGTCGAACACTTCGATGCCCAGAAGTTGGCCGTGCCACCGGGCGTCGAGTCGCCGGGCCGCCCAGGTGATCGGCCCGATGCGGGCCAAGAGATTGGGCGTCACGTCGACCACGGCCACGCCGATGTCGTCGTCGGACCATTGGTTGTCGGCGTATGCCTTGAAGGCGATTAGCACTGTGTCCTCCTCGTGGTTCAAGACGATTCTTGCGGCGATTCGGAACGCGGTAGGCGCCGCGCCCGGCCATCGTGGGTCAGCTCGATGAGTTGCGGCGTTGACTGAGGTTGGTCGCGTCGCTGCACCTCCAACACCGGCGGCAACGCGGCCGGGTCGGTGGTGTGGCCGCCGATCAGATCCCAGGCGATTCGCGCGGCCTGCGCCGCCGAGCGGGCCGGCACGTCGATTTCGTACTTCACGCGGTACTCAGCCATCGGCGGCTCCTGGGTTCGTCGTTTCGTCGCCGTTAAGCACGTGCTGTTCCAACCACGCCACCTCGGCCGCCAGGGCCTCGCTTCGTTTCTCGAAGGGCCCCAAGCGCGGGCCGCTGACCGGAGACAGATCGGCCCACCATTGATTCTGCTCGTCGGGCTCGACGTGGCTGGCCCGTAGGAGCTTTACGCGGCCGAGCTTCGATAGCGTGACGTGGTCGTGGTACAGGGCACGGGTGTTGCCCTGGGGCGGAATGAAGATGATCATCGGTGGTTCTCCGTAGTTCTGGTTGGCCGCAACAGGTTTCGCCGCGGCCGGTCTACCAACAGACCGTCCAGCACCGACTGCACGCCGGCCAGTTGGCTGGCCACCTGCTGCCGCAGCGATTGGCTGTCGCGCAGTTGTATTGGTTTGACGCCCCGCACCACCTGGCGGGCCCGTTCGACCAGTTGGTCGAGTTCGGCATTGGAGGACACATTCAGATGCCGGAACCGGTCGAAGAACTCCGTCAGATTGCTGACGGCGCTGTCCCTAAAAACCTTGGGCTGGCCGTCATCCTGGCCCGCCAGCCGCTCGCAGAGATGCGATACCAGCTTGCCGAACTCGTCCAAGAACGCCGTCTCTGCCAGTTCGACCGCCTCTTGGAACCGGGCCGCCACCTTGGCCTGCTCTTGCTGGTACAGCCGCGGACTGAGTTGCCGCAGGTAGTCGGGCGGTTCGACCGACGGGAAGTCCCACTCGACGCCAAACAGGCCGTGGAGCGTGGTCGGGTAGTCGGCCGGGTTGTACAAAGATCCCAATCGCTGCCGGGCCGCCTGCTTGAGCGCGTCGTACTCTTCATCGAGCGCCGCCACCGCTTCAGCCAGTTCGGCGTGCAGCGTCGTCATCCGCACGCAGAACGACTGCACGTCGTCCTGGCGAATCAGGCGCAGCCCAGGCTCGGGGTACGGCAGACTGGCGGCCTGCCAGGCGGTCAATATCCTCCCTCGCACCGCCGTCACGGCGCGAAACGCCGGGTGCTTGGTGTCCAAAAGCTTCTTGCCGGCCGAGAGGCACGGGCCTGTGGCGTCAAACACGTCGGCCGCCCGCGCCCTCTGCTCGGCCGACAGCGCCTTGCGGACGCCCAGCCAAGTGAACGATAGCCGCACGGCAGTGAATTGAGTTCGCAGCGCCGACGCGGCGCGATCGGTAGGCAGAGGTTCCGTCAAAGTTGAAGACATACTTTGCTCCGTTAAGGAAAGGGGGACGGCGACACGGGCCGTTGCTACAATCGGTTGACGTTGGCGCGGCCTAGCGACCGCAGGCCACAGATTCGGAAAGGCGCCTTATGGGCGAGAAGATCGAGTGGCGAGGCACGGTGCTGGGGATTCAGCCCAGAATCGCCCTCATCCGTTCATTTGACCAGCGCAGCCATTCCTACTTGGGATACGTCCTCCGGCTGCAAGGCCGTATTGGTGAAGAGGACCGCGAGTTCCTGGTGGCGATCGGCAAGGCCGCGCAGGACAAGTTGGCCCTGAGGGCGGGCGACGTGGTGGCGGGCCGCGCCGAACTTCTTGAGGACGCCAAACAAGATGTCGCCGAGTTTTACAAAGTCGCAGGACTGAAGCTGCTGGAGCGCCCCGAGCAGGCCGCCGGCTTGCCGCCGCCGTGGACCGGCGGGCCACCGGCGCTGACGGTCTACCAAGAGCGCGGACATCGCCGCCTTAGCCCGCAGACCTACGCATCGAAGTGCGCCTGTTGCATCTGGGGCTGCAAGATGGCGGTGGAGATGATCATCGACCAATGGAAGCCCAACGTGCGTCGCTATCGGCAGGAAACCTTCTGCTATGGCCCGAAGTCGTGCCGCCTGTACGCCGCGGGCCCGACCCGCAAAGTTCCCGGACGGAAAGGCATGTCGTGGGAAGAGGAAGACTGGGTGGACGAAGAGGCCACCGCGCACCGAGGCGAAGACGAATAGTGCGCTCGCTGCCGGATTGCCGCCGACAACGGCGGCGCGGTCACTTTGGAACGCGGCGTCTCGAACCCATCGGCAGTGCGAGCGGACAAGTAGTTTTCCGGGGAAACCACCCGAACCGCCAATTCTTAACTTCCGCCCACGTTGGGCCGGTCGATGCACTGTGCCGGGTTCTGGCGCTAGGGCTACCTTTCAGTTCGCCCAGTCCAGTTTCTGGCCCAGGAGGGTTCGTCCTTACGCATTTTGAAATGCAGCTTCGGGCGATGTGACCGAGGGCAGGGTTCACACCTGACTCGAATCTGCGGCAGTCCGTTTAGGATTCGACGCAACATCGAGTAGCGTCAGAGCCGCGACGCAGACTTTCTGTCCGTTACCGCTCCGTTCTCGCCCAGTGCACTGCTTTCTATACCCCTCACGGGTCGGAATTGAGCGGCGAAACGCCTCGGAACCGAGATCGTAGCAGGCTAAAAGCGCATCTCCCATCCGGAAGCAGTATAGCGGGTAAAACGCGGTATACTGATCGATCCAAGGAACCCCAGTAGTGTGAAAGCAATGCAATGCTATGAAACCTGAGCCGGCACGACTCACACTCGATGACTTCGCTCGTCGCTTCGCATTGCGTGCCGCGAACATGATGTGGTTTCTCGGAGCGGGGGCGTCTGCGGCCGCGGGAATCCCAACTGCTGGCCAGATGATTTGGGATTTTAAGCAGCGACTGTTCATCAGCCAGAGAAAGGTTTCCGCAAAGTACGTCGCCGACCTGAGCAATCCATCGATTCGCGAGCAAATACAAGCTCACATCGACTCGTCAGGCACTCTGCCGCCACGAGATTCCCCCGATGAATATGCGTCGCTGTTTGAAGCCGTGTATCCGTCAGAGGTTGATCGAAGAACCTATCTTGATTCCAAGCTGAGTGGGGCAAAGCCTTCTTACGGGCATTTGGCACTCGCTGCACTCATGAAGTCCGGTCTGACTAAGATCGTATGGACGACGAACTTCGACTATCTTGTTGCCGATGCAGCAGCGAAGGCGTTCGATTCAACTGGCCCGCTTTCAACGATCGCACTCGACGCTCCAGAGCTTGCTCAGCAGTTGCTAACCGCATCGCGGTGGCCGATTGAGATCAAGCTTCACGGCGACTTCCGCTCCCGCCGTCTTAAGAACACCGACGACGAGCTCCGGCTTCAGGATACACGTCTGCGTAAAGAGCTGGTCGGTTCTTGCCGTCGGTTTGGGCTTATCGTCGCTGGCTACAGCGGGCGCGACGCATCAGTCATGCAGGCTCTTAATGAGGCACTGGAGGATTCCGACGCGTTTCCAAACGGCTTATTCTGGCTGCATCGAGGAGTCGCCCCGCCTTTCGAGGCCGTCTCCGCGTTATTGATCAGCGCTGCATCGAAGGGGATCGAAGCTGGACTTGTCATGGTTGAGAACTTTGATGAGACGCTTCGTGATCTGCTCCGACTACTGCACGACGTCGATACTAGCGTGCTCGATGGATTTGCCGCGGATCGTGAGCGACGCAGTGCCACCCCCCGTCTGACTGGTTCTAAGGCATGGCCGGTTGTTCGTCTCAATGGGATTCCAGTTACGCAGAGGCCTACGGTTTGCAGAATCGTCGAATGTAGCGTTGGCGGTTTTTCCGAAGCTCGCCGGGCAGTAACCAATGCGGCCGTCAACGTACTCATCTCTCGCGTTCAATCTGGAGTGTTGTGCTATGGCGCTGACTCGGCCGTGCGTGCTGCTTTCGAGCAGCATGGCATCACGACTTTTGATCTTCATGCCATCGAAGAGAGGCGGCTAAGATACGATAGCGGGGAGCGGAGCCTGCTCCGTGAGGCCATGACAGCCGCACTTGCACGTCGATGCAGTTTCGATGTTCGCCGT
>CAYWTU010000401.1:0-4710 GCA_964461275.1 uncultured Pirellulales bacterium
CACCGTGGACGACAACTTCAGGCGACGTGGAATCGTTCCGCGTTGACACACGCAAACGCTGTTTACAACTCGTTTCGGCGCTCGCCTGACCAGCGCGCTCGGCCCAAATTGCTTCAGTCCCTCACGCTGGCCAGGAATCTTTACCATAGCCAACCGCCGACTAGGCTGCGGAAGCCGCCTGGCATCCACCGCTCGGAAGCTCAAGTGGGTTGGTTACGGACCTATCAATCCCATGATGGCATGGCCCTACAGGACCGTCAACCAACGGACTGGGGGGCCTGTATCCGCCCGAAAAAAGGCACTTTCACTGGCCATTTCAACGGCAATGGTCCCTTGAAAAGCCCACCGAAAGGGACCGCAAGAACAGACCGCGTGTGGGTGGTCCGCCGCACCGGTCAAGGCGTTTCGCCACGGACACGATACTCGCTTAGGACCGTCTCAATCCGAAACCGCTTTTGAATCAGCCCCACGCCGCCGCCCGTCTGGACCACCGAGTGCCGAGTCTGGATATCACCGTTTTCCGCCGGGCCAAACGACAGCGTCATCCTAATTTCGCTCACGAATCGGGGCAGTTTCACCACCTCGCCGTCGAACCGCAGGCATTGCGAGGTCTCCGGGTCCAGCCAGGCGACGCCCCGCATCAGGCCATCGGGCGGCCCGGCCGGCTCGAACTTGACCCGCACCAGCGCGCGGTCGTCAACGGTTTCGGCCTGGTCAAATTCGTAGCGATACATGCCTGGCCGTTCCTGCTGAGTGAACGGGTAGATCGTATCGGCCTTCGGGCTTTTGCGGGGCTTGGGATCGAACTTCTTGGCCTTGCCGCTAAGCGCGTCTTGCTTGACCAAGGTCTGGCGAAACTCGTCGTCGCCCACGAACCAAACCCGCTCGACCCCTTTTTCATCGGAGACGGTCTGGCCTTGCTTGTCGACTTCCAGCGTGTGTTGCGTTTCGGTGTGTTCCAGGGCCCTGCTGCGCTGGTCCATCTCAGTGTTCCGCTGGCGGCACCTGTCGCAGAGCTTGGTGAACTCGGCGGTGTCGGCAAAACGGGCCGCCAAGGCGGCCAGGCGAGCGTCGCCAACGTCAAGAGCCATGGCGTAGAACGTTCCCTGGGTGAACTGCAACGCAAATCCAGCTACGATCCAGCCCAAACGTCTCGCGGACCGGCGGTGGCCAGGCATGTGCCCCCCTTGGGCTAGTCCAAGAGGAACGGGCTGTTTTCGATCGACTCGTGGCGGATTTCGTCAACCGGCTGTCGGCGCCCTTCGCCGGCGTAGAGCTGGTTGGGGGCATTGAACACCCAGCCTGAGATTTCGCCGACATTGCGATAGGCGTGCACCACACCCGGCGGCACGATCGCCGCCATCGGGTTCGATTGGCCCACGATCACCACTGTCGTGCGCAAGTAGGTGGGCGAGTCGGGCCGAGTGTCCCACAAATAAAGCTTGAAATCGCCAGGGCCCACGAAGGCAAAGTAATCGGTCTGATCGACGTGTTCGTGCGGGCCGCGGGCGACGCCGGGCAACGTCTCGCTGACATAGGCCATCCGCGGGCGGACCGCCGGTTCGAGCTCGTCGTCGCGAAACAACTCCATCAGCCAACCGCGTGTATCGGTGAACCGCTTCAGTGGTTTGAGGACAACGCCTTCGATGTCGCCGTTTTGAAACGCGAGGGCAGAAGTGGACATGTCGGCAGCAGCAAGGGTAGTGGGGTTCATGACCGCCATTATGGCCGCTGGTTTCGTTGCTCGCCAATGGTCTGTACGAAGAATTCCAGGAGAAAGTTTGGCAAGGCAACGCCCGAGAGAAGGGCCCACACCACCCGCTAGTAGCACAGACCAGTTGGCCAAACCGTACGCCGGTCCAGGCGTTGATCGCGCCACGGCGACCGGTTATTCGGCCTGCCGAATCGTAAAACTACGGTGAAACCGGCCGCGAATTGCTTGACCACGCGGCGGCGGCGGTGTCGGATTGATATAGGCCAGCGAGGGCCTCGCGTACAATCAACGGCCATGCTTTGAGAATCATCATGTCGACATCGCAAGCCAATCCCACCACCGCGGCGGATTCGGTTAACTGGCATGAAATCCATGTCCAGCGGGCCGGCCATTTGCACTTCGAAGAGCGCCTCAATTGGATCACGCACGGCGTAGGGTTCTTGCTGGGCGTGGCGGGAGTGGCGTGGTTGCTCAAGCAGGTGGCCCAAAGCGGCGACCGCATGCAGTTGATGTCCTGCACGATTTACGGCCTCAGTCTGATGGCGGTTTATCTGGCCAGCACGCTGTCGCACCTGTTCCACCACACGCATTGGAGGCGGCGGTTTCGCATCCTGGACCAGGCCTGCATCTTCTTGTTGATCGCCGGCACGTTTACCCCCCCTGCGCTCACCTATCTTCGCGAGGGCTACTGGTGGTTCCTCCACGGTTCGATCTGGATGGTGGCATTGGCGGGGTTTGCGTCAAAGGCCTTTTTCGCTCACCAGATCGAGGCCGTTTCCACCACGCTGCACGTCGCCCTCGGTTGGGGACCGGTGGTCGCGATCAAGCCGCTGCTGACCTCAGCCCCAGTCGAACTCTTTGGCTGGCTGCTTGCCGGCGGCATCTGCTACACCGTGGGCACGGCTTTCTTGAACCGTGACCGAGCTTATTTTCACGTCATTTGGCACCTCCTAGTGATTGCCGGCAGTGTCTGCCACTACATCGGCATCTACCAGTACTGCACCGCGGCGCCTGTACTGGTGTAGGCGAAGTTCCATTATTGCCTTGCCACATACGGGACACCCGCCTAGGCTGGAACGGTGGGCTTGGGCCCGATTGTTCCTTTTGTTGCGGCCAATACGCCCAATGTTCAGACCCGCTTTACGGTCTGCGCCTGTCGCCGCCATCCGAGCGCTTCGTGACTTGCGCCCGGGCGCGTGGGTTGGCCCAACGGCCGTCTGGCTGGCGGCTCTAACTGCCTGCCCGGCCGCGCTGCTGGCCGACGCCATCGACGACACCAAGGCGGCCGTCGGCTACACGTCGCTCCAAGCTCGCCTTGGCGCCGCGATTCCCACCGGAGCTGGAGTGGCGGTGGCGCAAGTTGAATTCGGACAGCCGGCTTTTCTACCCAACACCGCATTCGCCGAACTGTTGGGCAAGACGTACATCAATGAAACGGGCGGCGGCACTGTCTCGTCGCACGCCACCACCGTCGGTCGATTGTTCTACGGCACGCGCAGCCTCGCTCCCGCTATCCCGACCGTGCATCTGTACGAAGTGGAAAACTGGCTGGGCGCCGGTCTGCTGCGAACCGAAACGCCCGACGCGCCCCTGACGGCCCAGGGGCGGGTGATCAACAACAGTTGGGTGCAAACCTACGACAGCGACCCAGGCAACAACGCGGCCGAAGAAGCGGCCGCGACCGACGCTTCGCGCCGGCTCGACTACCTGATCCAGCGCGATGGGACGATTGCCATCATGGGAGTGAACAACGGCGTCAATAGCGTCGTGCCGTTGTTGTTGGGAAATTCGTACAACTCGATCGCGGTCGGGCTTTCCACCGGGCAATCGAGCAGCGGCGGAAGCACGCTCGAGGTCGCCGGCCGCGGCAAACCCGACCTGGTCGCCCGCGGCGAGTTCCCTGGCACTTCCGGCCCCAGCGTCAGCAGGGCCACCGCCACCGTCAGCAGCGCCGCGGCGCTATTAGTGGAAACCGCCGGGGCGAACCTGTCGGCCCAGCGTCCGGAAACGATCAAGGCGGTGTTGCTAAGCGGCGCCACTAAGGAAGAGTTCGACCTGAACAATAACACCCCATCGGCCTTGGACGATTGGTCGCGCACCACAACTCGCCCGCTCGACCTACGGTACGGCGCGGGGGAGCTGAATATCGACCACAGCCATCGGATTCTCACTTCGGGCGAACAGTCGGGAGGTGGACTGCAGTTTGACGCCAGCAGCGGCTGGGACCTGGCCGCCACGACCGCCCAGCCGCAGCGTTATTTCTTCCGCGTGCCGCACGGGGCCGCCGTCAACACGTTGTCGGTGACGGCCGCCTGGAATCGGCAGGTCGACTTCCAGGCCGGCCAAGGCGGGGGCAACGCCGCGCTCGCGCCTTCGCTGGCCAATGTTGACGTGCGGCTGTATTCGGCCAGCGTGGCGGCCGATCACCAGTCGCTGGTCATTCAGGGCGGCCCGCTCGACAGCAGCCAGTCGACGATCGACAACGTCGAGCACATTTATCAACGCAACCTGCCGGCCGGAATGTACGCGGTCGAGATCGTCTCCAACCAACCTGCCGACGTGGCTTTGGCCTGGGACGCCCGTTTCGCGCCGCCGCCAGGCAAAGTCTCTGTCTCTTCGCTCAATTCGACGCAGCTTGTAAACTTAGCCGGACCACACCAAGAGACGGTGCTCGCCGACGCCTCGAGCGGACTTTTTACACCGCTGGGAATGACGTATGACGCCGCGGGCAACCTGTACGTGGCCGACGTCTTGTCCAGCAAAGTCCTGCGCTACGATCCGCTGGGGCAGGCGACCGTCGTGGCGGGATTGGCCGATGGCGTCGTCGGCCCCACGAGCATGGCATTCGACTCGACCGGCGACTTGTTCGTCGTCAACTATCTGAACAGCTCGATCGTGCGGATTACACCCCAAGGCCTGGTGACCACGTTTGCCGACGCAGCCGACGGTTTGGCCGGCCCGTTTGGCATTGCGGTAGACTCACTGAACAATGTCTA
>CAYWTU010000402.1:0-4701 GCA_964461275.1 uncultured Pirellulales bacterium
CCCAAGCCGTCCCGCCAGCCAGCCTACCAAGAGCGCCCCCGGCATGGCGACGAACTGAATCATCAGCACCACTCCGATCAGTTCCGCCTGGCCGATGTCCAAGACGCGGCTGGCGAACAGACCCGCCCCGCTGATCACGGTTTGGACTCCATCCATAAACAGCAAGAACGCCAATAGGAACAAGAACAACGTGCGATAGCGTCGCACGTTTCGGAGCGTGCTGGCCACGCGTTTCAAGGCGCTCGCCGCTTCCTGAAGCAGCGACGCCCCAACGTTCTTGCGCTGGCCCCGGTCGCGGAGCACCAAAATCGCCGGCAAAGCGAACAGCCCCCACCACGCGCCCATGATTCCCAGGCCGATTTGCAGCCGCAACGGCGTCACGGCGTCCCGACTGCCGATCGCGCCGCCCGTCCAACCAAACGTCAATTCGGCTGGCGCATCGTCGGGCAGCGCCTTGTCGCCTTCGGTAAGTTTGAACCGCTTGGTCTCGGTCATGTCGCGGGGTTCGAATTTGTCGTCGGGCAACACCCACACGCTGTGCGGCGCCGCGGTGGAGCCGGCCGTGCCGAAATCGAATACGATGTGAAACGGATGCTCGTGCGACTTGATTTCCAAGGCGTTGAGGGCGGCCCGGGGCGAGTCGCCCCCGAGGTCTTCCAGTTCGATTCGCAAGAGACCCTGCGTCACGTCGACTTCGACCGTCCGCGTGGCGAATTGGCCGCGGGCCGTACTGGCTTCCTCGCAAGGCTTGCCGTTGACGACGACGAGCGCCCGGTCGCGCGGTCCCGCCGCGTCGCCCAACGTGGCGGTCACTTGATAGCGGCCCGTCGGCACTTCCACGTCAAACTGACCGCGCTCGGTTTCGTGATAGTCGGCCGTCAGCGCGGGCGCATCGGGCAGGCCCAGCTTGCCGCCCGCCATTAACACGGCAATCGCCAAGACCAACGCCAGTCCCCCGCCGATATAACCCAAGGCGAATCCGCAGGCGCTGACCCAGTTGATCGATTCGTCGTCGGAAATCTCGGGCAAGAAGGCGTTGTAAAAACTTTGCGACAGTTCGTAACCCAAATTGCACACAATGTACAACGCCAAAACCCCCAGCCAGTTGTGCGAGGGCATGAAACACATCCCCAGCGCAGCCGCCGCCGCCGGAATCGTGGTGGCTGCCAACCAGAACCGCTTGTTCGCGCGGGCGTCGGCCGCAGCCCCCAGAATCGGCGACAAGAAGGCGGTCAGCAGCATCGTGGCGCTGATCGGCCAGCCGTAGGCGATTGCGCTGTTCCCGCCGGCAAACACCACCTGGGTGATGTACAGCATTAAGATGGTGATTTGCAGCGTGGAATACGCGCTTTGTCCCCAATCGTACAAGGCCCACGACCAAATTTCGGCGCGGGTACCGCGGGACTTTTTTGGCGCCGAGACTTGGGACATGCAGACCGGTGGGTAAGGGACCGCGAAACGACCGTGCGGGCACGTAGGCCCGAATTATCCCGCCCGCGTCACGACGCTACAAGCCGGATTTCGGACCGGCGGCCGTGCGCGGGCCCCTGCAGTCGCGGCGCAATACGCTTGACCGCCGCCGCGCACGGTTTGAGAATAGCCGCCGGGAAACAGAAACGTAAGTTTGCCAGAACGCCAAGCCGTCAACATGCTGAGGTTCTCATGCCTTTTTCCGGCCCATTGCCCACCCCCTTTTTCCGGCGGCTGGGATCCGCATTTTTTGCTATCTCGTCTCACCTGATGCTTGTCATGGCCACCGTCCAAGCCGCCGACACGCCGGCCAAATCGCTACGCGTTTACTTGGGCACGTACACGGGCCAAGAAGGGGGCGGCATTCACGTCTGCGAGTTGGACCTGGCCAGCGGAAATCTTTCGCCTCCTCGCGTGGCGGCCGAGCTGGTCAACCCCTCGTTCCTGGCCTTGCATCCCGACGGCAAGCATTTGTACGCCGTCGGCGAGATCGACGATTTCAACGGCAAGAAGACCGGCGGTGTCAGCGCCTTGGAAATCGAACCAGCCAGCGGCGCGCTGACACTGCTCAATCAACAATCTTCCGGCGGAGCCGGCCCCTGTCACCTGATTGTGGACAACGTTGGAAAGAATGTCCTGGTGGCCAACTACGGCGGCGGCAGCGTCGCCTGCCTGCCCATCGCCGCCGACGGCAAGCTCGGCCCCGCCTCATCGTTCATCCAACATCAAGGCGCCAGCGTCAACAAGCAGCGGCAAGAAGCGCCGCACGCCCATTCGATCAACCTGGACGCCGCCGGCAAGTTTGCCGTAGCCGCCGACTTGGGGCTCGATAAGCTGCTCGTTTATCGCTTCGACTCGAATGCGGGGAAGCTCGCCGCCAATGACCCACCCAGCGTTTCCGTGCCGCCCGGCGGCGGGCCGCGACATTTCGCCTTTCATCCCGGCGGCAAGTTCGCCTACACCAACAACGAGATTACCTCGACCGTTTCGGCGCTCCGCTACGACGCCCCGGCCGGCAAGTTCGAGGTCCTCCAGTCGCTTTCCACGCTGCCGCACGACGTGCCCGGCAACAGCACTGCCGAAGTCCGCGTCCACCCCACCGGCAAGTTCGTATACGTCTCGAATCGAGGGCACAACAGCGTGGCGATTTTTAGCGTCGACGCGGCGACCGGAAAACTCACGGCCCAGGGCCACCAATCCACCGAAGGCAAGGTTCCGCGCAATTTCAATCTTACGCCCGATGGCCGCTGGCTGTTGGCGGCCAATCAGGACTCGGCCAACGTGGTGGTCTTTGCCGCCAATGGTGAGACGGGAGAGCTGAAGCCCACCGGCCAGCAAATCGAAGTGCCGCGCTGCGTCTGCGTGCGGTTTGCGGCGGCGCCGTAAATCACGGCGAAACACTATGTCCTCACCTTACCCGCCCGGTCCGGCCAACGGCCTGTTCGGGCTCGGATCGCTGCGGCGGATTCAACGCGACGTGCTGCAGTTCTCGCTGGACCTGCACCGCCAATATGGAGACGCCGCCTCGTTTCGCATTGGTCCCATACGATTCTTTCAGTTCACGCACCCACAGGTTGCCGGCGACGTGCTCGTCCACCTGGCCAAAAAAATGGCCAAGCCGCGACAACTCAAGCGGGTGTTCGGCAAGTGGGACGGCCAAGGGTTGATCTTGGCCGACGGGCCGCTGTGGGTGCGTCAACGGCGGCTCGTCCAAAAAGCGTTTCATCCTCACCGCCTGCAAGCCAATGGCGCCGGCATGGCCGGGCAGATTGCCAAACATGTCGGCCGATGGAACGTGGGACAGACTTTCAACGTGGCGGAAGAGGCCGCTGCGCTCACGCTCGACGTGGTGACCGAGGCGCTGTTCGGGACCGACGTGTCGGGCAGAGCACGGCGCATTTCCGCGGCCGTCCAGGTGCTGCAAGAGAAAGCGATGCGGGAGTTGAGCGAGATTGTGCCGATTCCCGAGTGGGCCCCACTGCCCAGCAAGTTTCGCGATCGCCGCGAAATCCGAATGCTCAACGGCCTGATCGGACAGTTCATCGATGAACGCCGCAAGAATCCCCTTGCCAACGACGATCTGCTCTCGACGCTTCTGGCCGCCGTGGACAGTGAAGGGGACGGCCAGGGCATGTCCGATCAGCAAGCCCGCGACGAGATCATGACCTTGTTCCTGGCCGGACACGAGACGACGGCCGTGACCTTGACCTGGACGCTGTATCTGCTCGCGCGACATCCCGAGGCGCAGCGGCGGTTGGCCGATGAAGTCGCCGCCGTCCTGGCCGACCGCCAGCCGACGCTCGACGACCTGCCGCAACTGGCGTACTGTCAACAGGTGATCAAGGAATCGATGCGGCTGTACCCGGCGGTCTACTTCACCTCGCGTGAGGCGGCCGAGGACTGCGAGATCGCCGGCTATCGCGTCCCGCGAGGTTCTCAGGTGCACTTGTTGCCATACGTCATGCACCGCGACCAGCGCTGGTGGGAAGAGCCCGAGGCGTTTCGGCCCGAACGGTTTGCGCCAATCAAGGAAGATGGCCTGACCGAGTACGCCTATCTGCCGTTCGGCGCCGGACCCCGGGCCTGCATTGGCCGCGGGTTCGCGATGCAGGAGCTCATGCTGGCGGTGGCCAACATCGTGGGCCGATTCTCGGTGCACCTGGCCAGCGGTCAAGGCGAGCCGGAAATGGAGGCGCAAGTCTCACTGCACCCCCGCGGAGGCGTCCGACTTCGACTGGAAAGTCGAGCGTGAACCGCGTGAAGGGTGTTTCGCTTCGGCCCGCCGCTAAGGCCCCAGACGAGCGCCACCGGCCCTGCTATGGCATCACCGCTGCGACAGAGCGCCGCACGATTATTTGCGGTGGCGGATCTTGGCGCGCATGCGGCGCTTTTTTTGGCCGAGTTTGCGGCGCCCTTTGCCCGTTTTCTTCGTTCCCACGAATCGGCTCCTGTTGGTCAAGCGGATCACCGACCGCACGATTCATCGCCAAAACCGCGGTCGTATCTCTTAGCAGGTCAACACTTTAGCAAACGTCGCGGGGGCCGGCAAGGGTGTGCCAAGCCGGTGCAATTCTCAAATCCTGTGGACGGGGCGGGGGCGGTTGATGCGGGGGCAAGAAAAGGGGGCAGGAGCCGATGGAGCGCTTTTTGGGCCGGCCTCGAAAGCAAGAAACGAGCAAAAAAAGGCGACCGGGCCCGCTGCATCGCCCTTGCAGTTCTCCCGTCGTTTTC
>CAYWTU010000403.1:0-4688 GCA_964461275.1 uncultured Pirellulales bacterium
AAGGGGGGCGTGGTCTACGGCGAGACCGACGATTTCTCGTACAACATCGTCAAAGACCCGGTGCATATCCGCGATTTCCACGCCACGATCATGCACCTGTTGGGCTTCGACCACCAGCGGTTCACCTTCCGCTACCAAGGGCTCGATCAACGTTTGACCGGCGTCTTGCCGTGCCGTGTGATCGACGATCTGTTGGCGTAAGATCGCGACGGTCGGCAGACCCACGGCGTGAATCGTGACAGGCGACAATGCCGACGGGTGTCGCCCAACGGGCAAAGTCGCGCTCGACCGAGGAACGGCGCTAAGACGCCACGTCTCCATTTCATCTCACTCCGTCAGCACCATGCCGGCTTGTTTTCGCGGCTGCGGGGCGGGGCACTTGCGCAGGTAATCAAGAACTTCCGAAAGATTGGCCGTCGCGAGTGCCAAGCAGGTGTCGGCGCCGCCGTAGTAGATGCGAATGACGCCGCTCGGCCGATCGAGAATCCAACCGCAGGGAAACACCACGCCGTTGACGTCCCCGTGACGCTCGTAGGGCGTCTCGGGTGCGAAGACCCAGTCGTCGCTGCGGCGCAACACTCGGCGTGGGTCTTCCAAGTCGAGCAAGGCCAGCCCCAAGCGATACAGGCAACCACCGGCAGTCACTCGTACGCCATGATAGAGCAAGAGCCAACCTTCGGGCGTCTCCAATGGTGGCGGGCTGAGACCAATTTTGTTGGCGTCCCACCAAGCGCCGCGGCGAGCATGGAGAAGCACATGGTGATCGCCCCAGTGCGTCAGGTCAGGTGAAAACGACAGCCACATATGCGCGCCGGAGCTGCCGGAAGACACGGGGCGGTGAATCATTGCATATCGATTGCCAAATTTGCGAGGAAAAACCGCCGCGTCTTTATCGTCTGGCGGCATGACGGGGCCCAAGCGGGTGAACGAATTGAAGTCTTTAGTCTGGGCCAGCGAGACGAGTGGACCGCTCGGCGAATAGGCGGTGTACGCGACAATCCAGGCGTCGCGGTCCTCGACCCAGGTGAGGCGGGCATCCTCCACTCCCCAGGCCTCCTCCGAAAAATTGGTCGGGTCGGGCATGAAACTGGGCGCGGCGTCGATCTGCCAATCCGACACGCCATTTCGACTCCGCGCCACGGCCAGATGGGAATGGCCGCGGCGATCTTCCACACGGACCAACAACACGGTTTCGTCGCCGACCTGGCAGGCGCCGGCATTGAACACGGTGTGGGCCGGGTAGGGCCAGTCCTGTGCCGTCAAGATAGGGTTATCGGCGTGTCGCTGGAAAAGATCGACGTAGGGTTTGATTAGCTGTGGTCTGGGAGACATAAGGTCCTTCGGAAAAGCGAAAGGCAAATCTGGCTATGCGCTTGCGGAATCGATGGCGTGTTCGCCCATTAGCGTTCGTTGACGTTCGACATACTGCAGTTCCGTCCACAAGTACGCGAGCGTCGACTCCGCACCTTGGTTGCGATTCACTCCGGTTGAGTGTAAACCGTCATAACACGCCCCTTGCTGCGCGTCACAAAGCGCCAGGCCTAAGCTGTTCCTTCCCTGAAACCACTCGCGCGCGCGGCCGAAAGTCGCCAGATAAAGTTCTTCGGCCCGCGAGTCGAACGCGGTCAAAGCGGCCTCGGCCATGGTCGACGCTTCGACGGGCTGTTGGTCGAAAACCGCGCGATCCTCGCCGCGCTGATGCCAGCCCTGGTTGCCGATCGGGCAAAACATCCCGCCGACCGTTGTCATTCGGTCCAAGAATGCGAACGACAACTGAGCCGTTTCCAAGAACGCTTCGTTCGGCCAGCGGCAGGCGGCCACGAACAAAGCGTGAGGCAACACGGCGTTTGCGTAAGTCAATCGCGACTCGTACCACGACCAATCGGGGCGCGCACAGCGGGCATAGCACTCGACCAGCCGCCGCGCAGCGTACCAGGCGATGTTTTCGAGTGGTTCCAGACCCGAGACGCCCGCTGACCAAAGTCGACCCCAGCTCAGGATCACATAGGCCTGTGCGCGAATGCTGCGCAGGTCGGCCAACGTCGGCAAAGCCGATTCGATGAGCTCGCCGGCCAGATCCCGATAGTCGGCGGGGAGTCCGCTGACGACGACCTCCGCCAGCGCGCGCACCGCTTGGCCTTGGCAGTCGCCGCAACCTTCGGCGTCCAACCAGCGGCGGTCGTAGCTCATGAAGTTGTGAAAACCGCGACCCGGACAGTGCGCGAACTGCAGAAAACTCAAATACTTGTTCACTCGCCGCATCATTGTCGCGTCCGGTTGCAACTCCCACAACCGTACGCAGAGCCGCAACGCTCGGGCGTTGTCGTCGGTGGTGTACCCGCTTTCGCGCCGCGGGACACCATAGATTGCATGTTGAATTAGGCCGGTCGAGTCGGTCAAGCAATCCAAATGTTCCAGAGGGATTCCGTTCCATGGTCGCATCGCAATCTCCTTAGCCCACGGCACTTGGTAAGAGAACTCGGACCCGACCATCCTGGCCGGTCGTACCGTCAACTGCGATACTGGGACGCCCGAGGCCAATCGCCGCGTGCGTGCGCGCCACCCACTCGAAGTATTCCAAGTACGTCCGACCCACGTTGGCCCAAAACATGGGCTTGGCGTAGGCGTAGGCGCGGCGGCTCGTCTCGCGGCGCAACGCGCCGTCGCGCAAGAAGCGCATCGCCGCCGCGGCCAGGGCGTCGCTGTCGAGAAACGGGACCAGCAAGCCTCGTCCCTCGGCCAGGACTTCCACTGCATACAGGTAGGGCGTACTGACAATCGCCCGGCCGGCCGCCAAGGCATAAGCCAGCGTGCCGCTGGCGATCTGGTCCGACGCCGGATACGGAGTCACATAGACATCGCACGCTTGCAGGTGTTCCAACAATTCGGGCAGACTCAAGTAGCGGTTGACGAATTGAACGTGGGCGCCGACGCCCAGCGCTTCCGCCTTGGCGATCAGACTGGCGCGATATTCTTCGCCTTCGTGACGTTTCACCTGTGGGTGCGTGATGCCCACGATTAGGTACACCGCTGTGGGGCAGGCGGCCACAACCCGCGGCATGGCCTCAATCATATACTCTAGACCTTTGCCGCGATTGATCAGTCCAAACGTGCAGAGCACCTGCCGGCCAGCCAGCCCCAGTCGCTCCTTAAATGTTTCGTCCGCTTCGCAAGACGCCTCCGGAACGCCATGGGGAATCACTCGTACTCGCGACTCGGCCACGTTATATACCTCGCCCAACAGTCTGGCCGCTACGCGGGTCATCACCACGCTTCCGTGGCTGTGGAAGGCCAATTCCTCAACGATTCGCCGAGCTGCGGGCGTCGGATGGCGCAGCAAGGTGTGAAACGTGGTGACGATCGGCTTGCGGCAATTGCGGACAAACTGCAAGACGCGACTCCCCCATTCCTCGGGATATAGCCCAAACTCATGCTGCAAACTGACGACGTTGCAAGGGCCGTCGTTGGCGACTTCGGCGGCAAAACGATAGGCATCCGGTCGATGGTTGTCGATCACATGCACGACACGCGGATCGTCGTACCTAAGAGCCTCCGTCTTCCGGATCGCCGCCACCGACGAGACGCACTCCTGGGCGGCGAAATCCACGGCGTCGGCGGAGTCTCTTGCGAATGTGGCAAGTCCGCAGGCTTCGGGCGGATAGGTGGATAGAAATAGGGGTCGAACTTTGGTCATGGCGTAACTCCGAAAGGATTCCTTAGTTCACGTGGCCTTGTGCCGCGTCGAACTTGTCTGGCAACGGGACTAGGGGCGACTCCAACTGCCGCGTCAACTGATCGTCACGGTTGATGCGCTCCCAAACTTCGAAGCGATGCACCGGCACCTGGACGTCCACGTCAAAGCCGAGTTGGACCTGACTTCCGTGGATGGACACGATTGTGACCGTCACCTTGCTGGCCGACCCGTTGGCGCCTCCGACGACCACCGATTCCTGTTTTTTCCGAGATAGAACCAACATGAAACGTACTCCGCTCATTGAGGCCATGGTGATACGACGCCTGGCCACTGGCCGATGGCAACGTCGTTTCGTTGTGACGTTTCGACTATAGATTTCCACAGTTGTTCGCCGCGCTGGTGCTCGCGGCATTCGACAGGGGACTCGACCACCCGGTGCTTTTGCGCGCAAAAAAAAGCCGACGTGACAAAACGCCCAAATCGGCGTCTTGTCACGTCGGCTTACTACTTGGCAGGCCTCCCGCACAGGCGAGATGCCCTACATCTAGTCGTCCGACAGCCACGTCAAATACTCGCGAATCGGAACACCTTTATCGGCCCGGAGGCCGCCGCGGTTCCCGCTTCACGGCCCTTAGTATAGCATTCGACAGGCCCTGCACAAGCCGCCCTGACAAATTGAGCGGCGACTGGCAAAACGAGACCTTGCGGCCACACAATCGAACTTCTGGTCCGTGTTTTCTCGGTGGGACGCCAAATTTTGTCGCCGCTGCTCGGGCTCGTGAAGACTGATGAGAACTTGAACATGCTATGATGACCCTCTTTACAGTCGTGCGTGCGGATAGTGCTGTCGTTTGTAAAACGGCTCCGCTTGCCGGCGCGCAGATGCACGAGGTAGCCATGAAATCGCAAGGAGAGATCGAAGCGGCCGTTTGCGACGGTATTACGCGCTTCGAGCAGGAGTACATGGGGCGAGGCCCAAAGAGCCTTCACACCT
>CAYWTU010000404.1:0-4686 GCA_964461275.1 uncultured Pirellulales bacterium
CAGGCGGCGACCGGCCATTGGGCTTTGGCTATCCCTTCAGCGCTTCGCTCAGGTATTTCTTGTACCCCTGCACCCCGGGCTGACCGTAGGGATTGACGCCGATCAACCGGCCTTCCAACGCCGTGGCCAGCATCAGCATCTGAAACAACTGGCCCAAGCTGGCTTCGTCTTTGCGCGGCAGGACGATGTTGGCCGTCGGCCGGCGATCGTCGGCCAGCGCGCGGTCGACCGCCCCTCGCGCCGCGCCTATGAGTTGTGGGTACGTACGGTCGGCCACGTCATCCAAGTGGTCCAAATTCCAGGGTGACGCGCCGATGGCCACCGGTTCGCGCCGCCAGCTTTCAACCACTAGGTTGGTAATCAACTTGTCGCGGCAACCCTCTTGATGCTGTTGATGGCGCGAGTGCAGGTCGCGGGTGTTGACGGTCGTCAGCGGCGTGGCCCCCAGCTCATGTTTGCCCAGGCTCTCCGACAATAACTGGTCGTACCACATACCAACCGCCTCCAGCCCCTTGGCCCAGGCCGACAGAATGCGAAGGTTCGCTCCGCGGACTTTTTCCATGAGGTGGCAGACCGCGGTGTAGTACATCACCGGGTTATCCTCGGCCTTGGTCGTGCTCAGCCGCCGCGTCATTGCCGACGCACCGGCCAGCAGTTGGCGGATATCCAGGCCCAGAATCGCGGCAGGCAACAAACCCACGGCGGTCAACACCGAGAACCGGCCGCCCACGCCATCGGGAATCACAAATCGTTCCTGACACCCGATTTCGCCAACCAGGCTGGCCAATCGCCCCGTCGGCCCGCACACCGGCACGATGTATCTGGGCAGCCGCGCCGGGTCGCCGCCGCACGATTCCAACATCGCCCGCAGAAACACGCGGAACGCCGCCGCGGTTTCCAGCGTCTCGCCTCCCTTGCTAATCACCACCAGAGCCCAGCGGCCGCTCGGACCGGCTTCCGACGGATCGCGAGGGAGCAGATCCAACAGCCCCTGCACCGCGTCGTTGTCGACGTTGTTCCCCTCGAAGTACATCCGCGGAATCCCGCGGCGAGACTCGCGCGACAATTCATTGTGATACGGATGACAGCAGGCCTCCAGCAGCGCCCGGGCGCCCATGTACGAGCCACCGATCCCCAGCACGACCACGCGGTCCACCTCCGCTTGCAGGCGCCCGGCGGTGTTCAAGATCAATTGCAACTCGCTGGTGGCGCGGCGAGCTTGGTATTCTTCCAAGAGCCTGTCCGGCAGCTCGATGAACCCGGCGTCCAGCGGGTTCTTCTCGGGCGGCAACGGTCCGCCACGATTGAACAACTGCACGTCGGCGACGACGGCGTCGCGCGCGGCGTTCAACTTCGGCCCGAGCACGAACAGGTCGTTGCCCGAAATGCCGGTGTTGTCCAATAGCGCGCCGCGGGGATCGTATCGCAGCGGATCCATGTCGGCGTATTCCAATCTGCCTGGAGTTTCATCAACGGCGCCAGAGCTTCCGGCCGGGTGACAATCTATCACTCCCCGGCGAAGGAGAGAAGCCGCTGGCAACGGCGGATTCGCAGCACAGTCAGGTCGTCAGCACCGCAACCGGCGTACGAGCCGCGCCGACAGCCAAGCCGCGTCCGTCACGGCTCGACCGCCTCGGCGGCGGGAATCGACGGCGAATTGGGAGTTACCGTATCCATGGGGACGAATTCGCTGGCAGCCCCAACGATGCGCGCCAAGCGCAACACCGCCGGCAACGGCGCCCGCAGCACGATGAACGATCGCTGACCGCCCGTGATCAGTTCGACGCCAAGCAGTTTCTGGTCGCAGGCCGGCCAGGCATTGGCCAGTTCCGAGCTCCAGGTTGCCAGTATCCGGCGAGCCTGCTCCCGTCGGGCATCGGGGTCGGCGCCGTCGGTAAGCGGAAACACCACCGGCGCCGCCCACTCGGCGGCCGACTGCCACCCGACGATTTCCAGCGTCCGCTCGTCGGTCGCCCGGTAGGTCGACCCCAACGGTCCGAGTGTCGCCTCGAGAGCATCCTCTAGCGATTCCTCGTGAACCGAAAGTTCGACGAGTTCTCCCTCGGCGACGCCCGCCCGGGCCAACGACACCTGATCGAGCGCAACGCGCACAGGGGCCTGCGCGGCCAATCGGCCGGGCACCCGCGACAGCGCCGCCGCGGGACGAAAATTGGCGCTCACCGGCGCGGCCAACCAGGCCTCCGCCGCTGGCCAATTCGGTGGCTCATCGCGACGTTCCTTGGGCCGGTCGACCGCCGCCTGCTGGGCCGCTTGCATGTCGGCCAGCAGAGCTGCAATCTGCCGCTGCACCGCAGGCCATTGTTCCACTCGCAGCGAGCCGCCTTCAACCTCGATCGCGCCGGTCCCGCCAGCGGAGCGCCACGTGCGGGGCGCCACGACGCGTTCGATAACTTCCGCCAACTGCGCGGCATGGCCTGCCCACTCGGCAGCCAATTCGATCGTTTGCGGGGCATCGGCCGGCGGGGCTCCCCGCGCGGCGACGATTCGTACATGATCCAACTCGACAACCGCCGTCAACGCAAGCGGGTTTAACGCCAGGTCGAGCGCCGCGCCAATCGTGGTGGCGCCCGTCTCGATTTGCACCAAAACGTCGACGGAGACTCCCGTCGTCCGCAGACTGTCGGTGTCCAGCGCCATCGGACAGCCGCCCAGCCGCGACATAAGCAGCGCGAACTCGCACAGCGGCCGGTCACGCACCACGAGTCCCGCTATCGGCTGCGACATCTGCGCCTGCGCGTCGACCGTAGGCAACGGCTCTCGCCGCAGAAACCCCAATGGCGGCGCCGGATCGGATGGCGCGTCGAGCGGCGCTTCGTCGGTCGGCGCGGCGGTCGTGGCCTCATCCGGAAGTAGCGCGTCCGCCGGGGCGGCGGCTGGTTCGGCCGGCGGCGTTTGGACCGGCGCGGTGGCCACGGGCGCCCGATCATCGGTGCTGTCCGCCGGTTCGGGATGGGGCTGGTTCTCGGTGGCATCGACCGGCGGGGCGAACTCAAACGCCGGTTCCCTGGGCGAGGCCGCGAGATCGCCGTGCGGTGGGTCGGGCGCCGCCGCCGCGCGATGGTCGATCTCTCCCGCAGCCGCCGGCGCGGAAACTCCTTCGACCTTGGCTGCTAGATGGTCCGCGGGCGGCGTGTGCCAAAGTGCGTACCCCAAGGCTGTTGACAGCAGCGCAGCGAGCGCAGCAAAGGTCCATGCGCGCCCCCTGCGCCGCGGCGAGGGTGGGCCTACATCAGCCGATTCGCGCGCCAAATCTTGTTCGCTGGGCGAGTCGGCCCACGGCGACGGCGGGGAGACGATGACTCGCTCGCTGTCCGACGCCAGTTGCTCCCCGGCCGCCGAGATGCCGCCGGTGACCTTGGTTTCGGGCAGGTCGAATTCCGGCGGCTGCCAACCGGCAGGAGGCGTCACTTGCACCAGGCTGCCGCACTTAGGGCACGGCAGAATCTGCCCCACCGCGCGCAAGTCTTGCACCCGCAGTCGGCGGCGACACGTGGCGCATTGGAGGGAAAAAAGTTCCAAGTGTGAGCTCGTTCCGTTCAGCGCGATGACTTTCCATGCGACAGCCGCCACATCGTTCCACATTTCTTTCTAGGAAGGGGACCGATGGGTGCGCCGCGTGGAAATCCGTGGTCAGGGCTCAATCTCCTCGCCGCGCTCGGTGGCGGCAGCCCGGGTGGTGATGTACAGCGTGGGTACGCCGTCAGCCGCCGAGCCGACCACATACACCAGCTTACCGTCTGGACTCGCCTGACGGAGAATCTGCCTCAGGATGTCGGCGGCGGACTGATCCCGGACGTCGAGGCCAAACGACTGATTCTTGGTGATGCCCTCCAACTGCAAATCGCGTCCCCGAATTTCGATCGGCACGCCCAACTGGCTGGCGAGCGTCTCCAAAGCCCCTTCCAGCGTTGCCCGCGGAAAGGTCAGCGACGTCTTTTCTTGCAGCCGCTGGGCGATCGAAATGGCACTTGTCGGCAGCGACGCAGCCGCTGCCGGTGGGGCTGAAAGGAGCGTTTCCGCATCGCCGTCGTTCGTAAGCAGCAAGCTCGCCACCCAGGCCGCGTTGTGGGCCGCGACGGCTGGTAAGTAGCTCCGCGCCAGAACGTGCCGCCCCTCGACGCTCACCCGCGTCCGGCCTTGCCATGCCTCGACCATCAGCGGCCAGCGCGCCAAGAGTGGTCGTCCGTACGCGTCGGCCGACGCGTCCGCCACGCGCTGGGCCGCCTTGGTTGGCAAAGCCGCCAAGTCGCGCTGTAGACTCCCCATCCGCCGGGCGGCAGGGCTATCGGGCCGCGCAGCCAACCGCAATTCGCCAAACCAGTTGTCGCTTAGGTGCGTGCTCCACTGCGCCGCCTGCCAATCGTCGGCCAAGAGATCGCGGAGCAGCGGCTCGAGGATGGCCCAGGGGCCATTCACCAGATCGGCGCCCGCCACTGCCCAGAAGTCGCGCGACACCAACAACACGGCCTGCCGATCGTTGTCGGTCTGTTGCGCAAGTTCCGCCAAGTCGCGCCGCAGCTCTGGCGCCGCGCCGTTCTGGTCCACGATTTGTCGCAGCTCTTCGATCGGCGCGACGACCAGTCGTCGGCCCGCATGTCGCGGCGGCAGCCACCAGCCCCTGCCGTCGCGCTGCCACCGGCCAGGACTTTCCGCGGTAAGCTGCGG
>CAYWTU010000405.1:0-4668 GCA_964461275.1 uncultured Pirellulales bacterium
CTCGGTTCGCCGACTTCAACGGGAGTTAGAGGCCCGTTGACAGGTTGTTTGGCGCCCTTTTACGTCGCCGCGGCGGGTTGCTTTGCGGCGCGGGTTGAGAGGTGCTTGGCCGATGGACGATGAACCAGCGCGCCCAGCCGCTGCTCGAGCACCGTATCGCCCTCATTCTTCCAAACATTGCGGACCAGTTTCACCGCCCGCCACGGTCGGCACAGATAGCTGACCGCAAAGAAACTGGCCATGCCAAAGAACCGCCAGAACGACAACTCCAGCCCTCGTACGTGGCGGCAGTATTGGCTGGGGGCGAACGGATCCATGAAGGCCACCAGCGATCGGAAGTAGTTCTCGTTGAGCGCAGGAATCCGCCCTTCTTGCCGCAGTTCCTCGAAGAGCTGGCTGCCTGGATACGGCGAAAACAGGAAGATGCCCGCGTCGTGCACCCCCAGCACCGCCATCTTCCAGCAGAACCAAATCGTCTGCAGCACGTGCCGGCGGCGCTCGTGCGGGAAGCCGATGATAATGTTGATCTTGACGTGAATCCCCTCTTTGAGCGCCGCCCGAATCGAGTCGGACACGCGGCTCAGGTCGACCTGCTTCTTGATCGTCTCCAGTGTTTCCGCGGAGCCGCTTTCCGGCGCATAAGTGATGTTCCGGCAACCGGTGCGGAACAGCGCCGCGCTCACGTCGCCGTCGATCACTTCGCTGCGCGTGCCGGTGGGCAATTGCCACGTGAATTTCAGCCCGCGCTCTTCGATCAATCGGCAGAATTCCAAGATCCAACTGCGGCGGAGTATGAACGTCAGGTCGTAGAAGTCGATGTTCGTCGCCTGGTAGTCGCGGAGGTAAGATTCGATCTCATCCAACACATCGGCCGGGCTGCGCGGCATCCACAGGTTGCCGTACATCACCGGGTTGGAACAGAACGTGCATTTGTAGGGGCAACCGCGGGTGGCCAGGATGCCCATCGTCCGGCCCAGGTACACTCCGTGGGCGTTGCGGCAGTTGAGATACACCTCCATCGGGAACATGTCCCAGGCCGGCAACGGAATGTCATCCACTGCGCGAATCCGTTTGCGCGGTTCCGTCTGCACGAATTGGCCGCCGTCCAAGAGCGCCAGCCCGGCCACGGCCTCATAGGCTTTCGATTCGACCGCCACGCCCTGCTGGTCGACGTACAAGTGGTTGGCCAGGTCGACCAACGTCTCTTCACCCTCTCCCAACACGCAGAAATTCAAATCAGGGCAATCGCGGAGACTGTATTCGGGTAGCGCCGTGATGTGTTCGCCGCCCGCCACGATGGGCGTCCGAGGAAACCGCTGGCGGATCGCCCGGATCATGTCGCGAACCCAAGGCCAGTCCTGCGAAAACATACACGAGATGCCAATCAGCTCCGTCGTCGCATCGATCCGTTCGACCGTCTCCGGAATCGTCAGCCCTTGAAAGACGTAGCCGTCTTCTTCGATGAACTGCTCGATACCCTCGGCCATCCCCTCGACCACCGCCACCTCGATGCCGCTTTCGCGCAGCATCGCGGCCAGATAGGCCAGGCCCAGTGGAGGAGTAATGGGAGAACTCCAGGTGCCGGCCGAAGAAACCATCGCCGGCCGCACGAGCGTCACGTGGCGCACCGCTCGGCAACCTTCGGGAGGAAGGGCTTGGTCTCCCGTCTGACGCAGGGCCTCCAAGATCGCGCTTCGCCGTGGCGTCCGGCCCGGCATCCCGGCCGGCAACGAGTCGCTCGCCGTTGGGGCCACCACGGTAAGTTGACTGCTTGGGTTGGGCATGTTCGATTCGTCCCAAAGTCAGTCGAGAGAGACAGGAACTCGTCAGAATACCAGATGCACGCCTATGCCGCCCTGAATAGGTCGGCGCCATGAACCGCCGTCCGGCAACCCCCTTTTTCGCAGTTTAGACTGTCTAAAACCGAAAGGCAAGGAAATGCTTCGCTCTCGGCGACACTTTGAAAGGTTTTCCCAGCGTTGACGCCCTGTCGGTATTGACCGAAAATTCGTTGCCCTATCGGAGGAGCCCTATGTCGTCGCACGTCCAAGACCCGCCCCGTGCCAAGGCGCGAACCGTCGATTCGCCTGGCGGTCGCGGCTCGGAAATCACCTCCGGCTTGGAGTTGGACCTGTGCCACATCGATCGCTCGCTCAACCGCGCGGCGCTAGGATGGTCGAGACAGCCTTGGCATCGCTGCGCGCTCCACGGTCCATGGCTCCGGCAGAAGCGCTGGGATGCCTGGGGCATTTGCTCGCCCAGTCATTTTGCGATGATCGGCGTCATGAACCTGGACTACGTCAATCTGGCGGCTGTCTACGTTTACGATCGCCAAACCAACCAGTTGCACGCGCACAGCGCTCGGCACTTGCTGGGCCGCGGTTGCCAGCACGCGGACACCGTGGCGGGCGTGTGTGCTTTCGATCATCCAGACGTTCAAGTGCGAATCGAATCGACCGATCGTCAGGCGACGATTCGCGTGCGGTGTCGACAAGGGCGTGCGGCGGCGATCGATTTGGAAGCCACCGCTCAACGGCCCGAGGGCCACGAGAGCCTGAATCTGGTCATTCCCTGGGACGACCGGCACTATCACTTCACATCCAAGCAAAGCTGCCTGCCGACGGCGGGCCGCTTGACCGTGGGCGGCCAAACCCACGAGCTGGATTCCCGCGACGCCACGGCCTGGCTGGATTTTGCTCGCGGAGTCTGGCCCTACGCCTCCGGATGGAATTGGGCGATGTGCACCAGCAGCGAGCGGGGACGGCTGCTAGGGTTCAACCTGGGCGCTGGCTGGACCGATAGCGCAGGTGTAACCGAGAACGCGCTTTACGTCGACGGTCGCCTGAGCAAGATCGACGATCCCGTGAGCTTCACCTTCGACCGCCAGAACGTGCTCAAGCCCTGGCGAATTGAGACCAAGGCGTCCGACCGAGTGCGGCTGGAATTTCACCCCTGCGCCCGCAGGCGCGAATCGATGCAGATGCTGTTGGTCAGCGGCAGCTTGGACCAGGTGTTGGGGCACTTCTCAGGCCAGATCGTTACCGATGCGGGTGAGGCGATCGCCATCGACCGGCTATTCGGCGTGGTCGAGGACCATCGGGCCCGGTGGTGAGACCGAAAACCGCCCGTTTTTTCGGCCATTCTTGGCCCGAATCGTCGGATTGATGGCCAGGCCCGAGTGCGTTAGACTACTGAGCTTGGCCGACGCAAGCGGCCGCGTGATCCGCACGACGAAGCACTTAGCCCTACGGACCAGTCCCCATGTACGCGATTATTCGAGATGGCGGTCGGCAGTTTAAGGTCGAGCCAGGTCAGGAAATCTTATTGGATTATCGCGAGGCGGCCAAAGGCGATTCGATTACGCTCGCGGATGTCCTAGCTGTCAGCGACGGTAGCAAGCTCAAGCTCGGCCAGCCGGCGCTTACTGGCGCCACGGTCAAGGCAGACGTGCTTGGCCCCCAGCAGGGCAAGAAGCTGGTGATTCAGAAATTGCGCCGCCGCAAGAACTCACGCCGCAAGACTGGCTTTCGCGCCATCTATACCCGCGTTCGCATCGGCGAAATCTCGGCCGGGTAGGCGAGCGGGGGACGTTAGTCCCCTGTTGGCGAGCGGGGAACGTTAGTCCCTTGTTGGCGAGCGGGGGACGTTAGTCCCTTGTTTCCCTGAGTAAACGTAGACCCGGCCCATGACCGGCGGCGCTCGAAACAACGGGCTGACACCCGTCGCTCGCCGGGAACACGATCGCCGGAACCTCACTCGCCGTTTACGGCGCTATGGCGCCCGACCCGGCCAACCGGTTGAGCATGAACACCGAATTGTCGGCCACGTTCATCAGTGGCCGCCATTGGTTCGACGTCAAGCAGCGGACGTTGCAGGCCGGATGCCAAACGACGTTGATCGTAACGTTCCAGCCTTCCAAGGCGCCGCGGTTGGCCACTTCCGCAAAGTCCCGGTCAACCGTTTCCCGCGGAATGACGTAGTTGAAGGCGCCCTGCAGCGACAGGCAATCCGAAATCGGGGCCCAGCCGTCGCCCCCCACCATCCCATCGCCGTTGCCGGTAAACCCACCCCACAGTCGCGTCTGGGCCTGACCGCACCACGTCCGGCGCCAGAAGAACGCGTACAAATCCTGCGGCTCCCAAATTTCGACGATACGACGCTCGTTGCTCAGGTTGTAAATCGACGTGTCGCTCCCGGCGCCAAACGCACCCCAGAAGCCCAGTTCGTTCTCGCTGCATCCGCCGAAGAGCCAACTGACTTCGGCTCGCACCTGGCCGAACCGCATATTGACGTAAAAATCGTCGGCCATGTAGTCGCCGACCACGCCCCATTGATGACCACCGCCATACGGACCCATGCCCTGCGAGCGGCGGAACAGGCCCGCCGTGACGAAGTATTGCGTCCGCGAACTAGAAGTGTTCACGCCGCCAATGTTGTAGCCCGAAAGGTCGCTGTGATGAATGCTGCCGCCGGCCTGGGCGCCCCAGCCAGCGTGCGGAAACAAGGGGACGCCCCAGTTGAACCCTTCGTGGAATCCAAAGTTTCCATTGACGCCTTGGTCGGCGCCGTTCTTGAAGCCGTGGACGCCGCCGAACAGCGTCAGGTTTTCACCCCACGGTCCGCAACAACCCCACCACGGCCGATAGTTGTAACCCCAGTGGTGGCCGC
>CAYWTU010000406.1:0-4644 GCA_964461275.1 uncultured Pirellulales bacterium
GCTGATCGTACCGGCCAGCGTGGTCCCGGTTCCCGCCCAGCCGGTGCGATGTATTTTGCCGAGGGCCGCGGTCAGACCGGTGATCGCCGCCTGCCGGGCGTTGTCGCGTCGGCTGCCGTTGGACTGCACTCGCAGCGTCGTCCCTTGGCCATAGGTCAGCGCCAATGCCAGAACCACGCCGATCGACAACAGCCCCATTACCAAAAGCAGCGCCATCCCGCGCCGAGGGCGCACGGCAGGCTTGCGCTGCCGCCAGGAGGCCGATCCGCCAAACGACTTGTCAGAATGATGATTCATTTCGGCAGATCGTAGTACAACGCGGTGGAACCCAAAACTCCAATCGCCTCTTGCTGCACGGTGTCGGTGGTCGATCCCCCTTCGGGCAAAAGCTGCGCCTCGAACCGCAGCCGGGCCTGGCGCAATCCGGTCTGCGTGCCGCGAATCGACTGGGCGAACGGCACGCTGTTCCAGGCCAGCGTACCGGCTCGGTAATTGGACCAGGCAGCGGCCGTGGGGCCCAAAACCTGTTGGAACCGGATGCAGCCGCGGCGAGTGCTGGCGTCGCTGGCGCTGGTCTGGGCCACCCGGAGCAGTTTGGTGAGCACCACGCGCGTGCTGGTCGTGGCCGTCTTGAGCGTCGCCAATTCGCCCAGCCAGGTGCTGCCGCTAAGCGTGCTGTCCAGGGGAATGTCGCGAGTATCGGTCGGGGCGGTGAACTCCAGCAGCTCGTTGGGCTGGCTGGGATTGGGGCAGAAAAAGACGCACTCGTTGATCTTTGGCGGACCGTTGACGTTGGCGGGTGTGCCGCTAGGAATCCACACCACCAACGTGTCGGGAAAGCTAGCGGTTCCGACGGTCGTTACGGCCACGGCGAAACCGGGGTAGTATTCGGCCGTGTAGGCCTGTTGCACCCGCTGCAGGATCCGTTCGCGGATCACGCGGCCATTTTGTAACCCGTCGGCCAGCGCTTCCCCCGATCTCCAACCCTGCTCGACCGTCATCGCCAACATGCCGGCCATGCCCGCCACCAACGACATCACGGCCGAAGCCAGCAGCAATTCGGTAAGCGTCAGGCCGCGTCGGCCAGCGACGGTGCGCCGGAGCACGCCATGGCCACGCATGGTGTTACAGTTTGGGAACATTGGAAAACACCCGTCGCAAGTTGACGATTTCGCGCTGGTTGGTCCCTGGGTCGGTCACCGAAACGCGGACATGGTAGGCGCGATAGTCGCTGGTCGAACTGCCGGTGAGCTTTGTCGTTAGGTCCGTGGAGCTGACATAGTAGCCCTCGACGGTGCAGCGAAATCGGCTCAGGTAGTTGCTCGGCAGGCAGAAGTTGGCGTGTCGCTCCGACGACCCCGCGCTGTCGCGGCCGAGTAAAATTCCCCAGGGGTCTCGCGGCGGCATCTGATTCAGGCCGTGGAAGTCGTCCATGTCGTCGCAATTGATTCGCGAATTGCCAACCCATTCGCCGCTGCCCGGCCCCAGCGGCGACTGGTAAGCGCTGGTCCCCAGTTCGCAGTAGGAAAACCCGGCGATTTCGTCCATCATCGTTTCGGCGATTCCCTGGGCGATGAACCGGTCGAGGGCCGCACGTTTCACCTCGCCGGTGCTTTCCATGGCGGCGAGCATGGCCGTGCCGACGATGGCGGTCAACGAAATGGCCAACAGCGCTTCGACGAGCGTGAATCCGCGTCGGATCGAGGTGCGCGTTCGCGGCATGGCGGCCTGTCTTCGCCGCGAGTTCGCCGGTCAGCGGACGCGGCAGAAAAAGAAAAAAAGGCGCGGCAGGGTCCCCTCTAGCTCCATGCTATGTCCCTGCCGCGCCCGGCGCCCGCCGCCCCTCCCCAAGGCGGCAGACACCGAACTATAGGTCGTGGGTATAACGTGTCAAAAACGACCGGTTCGGCAGACTCTCCCGGTCCGCTGCCGCGAGAAGGGCCGGCCGCGACGGGCCCCTTGGGCCGCTACGACCCGTCTAACCAGTCCAGCCCCACATCGAACCAGCGGGCCGAGTGCGTCAAGCCGCCGACGCTGATGCGATCGACCCCGGTGGCCGCCACCGCCGCCACGTGCGCCAGATCGATCCCGCCGGACGCCTCCAGCTCCACTTGCGGCGCGATGGCCGTTCGCCGCGCCACGGCTTGGCGAAGCTGCTCGGGCGACATATTGTCCAGCAGCACAATGTCGGGCCCCAGAGGCAAGACAGCCTCGAGCTGCTGGAGATTGTCGACCTCGATTTCGATGAGGAACGCCGCGCGCTGCGCAGGCGGTACGAGGCGCTGGGTGAATTCCTGCGCGTGCCGCAATGCTTCGGCCTCAGACCAGGCGGCTGTCTGGCCGACGGCGCCGGCACGAAATGCCAGGTGGTTGTCCTTGATGAGCACTGCCGCGTGCAACCCCAGGCGATGATTCCAACCCCCGCCCATCCGCACCGCGTACTTCTCCAACCGGCGCCAGCCCGGCATCGTCTTGCGTGTGTCGTAAATCCGGGCCCGGAAGTCGCCCGCGGCCGCCACGAACTGCGCCGTCAGCGTGGCTATGCCCGACATCCGCCCCAACACATTGAGCATCGTTCGTTCGGCGGTCAGCAGGCTGCGGGCCGGCCCCTGAACCACGGCCAATCGCTGTCCAGCCACCACGGCCTGCCCATCCTCCGCCAGCGGCCGCCAGTCGAGACGGCGATCGAAGTGCGCTAGCGCGCGCTGCGCCGCCGGAAGGCCCGCCACGACGCCCGGCTGGCGGGCCGCCACCGCGGCCGCCCCTTGGGCGTCTTCAGGCACCAGCGCCACCGTGGTCCAATCGTAGAGCCGGTCGACGTCCTCGCGGACGGCTAGTCGGAGCAAGGCGTCGAGGTCCTCTTCGAGCCGCTCGTCCCAAACGATTTGTGCAAATTCCTTGGGCATAACGTTGCCGTGGTGTCGTGCCGGGTGGCGCTCATCATACCGTCCGGCGCTTTGGCATGAGAATGCGCCCCTTACGGCGCCAGAAGTAGGTGGACACCCGCCATCTGGCGGCCATAGAATCTGGTGAAGCGCCTCGCCAGATTGTGCTGGCGCAGGCGGTCGTTTCGCGCCGCAAGGGGGCATCCCATGTCGGTTGCCGCACAAGACTGGATCGGCCTGACGCTGTGCGAGCGGTACGCGATCAAGGCCAAGCTCGGCGAAGGGGGCATGGGCGCCGTGCTTCGCGCCCGCGACCGCCGGCTGGGGACCGATGTGGTCATCAAGGTCCCTCGTCGGGAGCTTCTGGGCAGCCGCGAATTCATCGAGCGATTCAAGGAAGAAATTCGTGCGCTGGTCAGACTGACCCATCCCCACGTTGTTAAGGTAACCGACGCCGACGTTCACGACGGCGTGCCGTTTGCCGTGCTGCAGTTTCTCGCCGGGGGCAGTTTGGAGTCGAAGCGTCGGCCGCAAGGCGACGGCTTTGCCCCGGTCGATCCTGCTTCGCTCGAGTCGTGGCTGCCGCAAGTGGCGGCGGCCTTGGACTTTCTGCACTCGCAGAATTACGTCCATCGCGACGTGAAACCGGCCAACATCTTGTTCGACGAGCACGGCAATGCGTACTTGGGCGATTTCGGCGTGGTCAAAGCTTTGGCGGCGCACGAAGAGGGCCGTCGCGGCCAAACGCTCACCGGCACGGGATTGGTGCTCGGCACGCCCCAGTACATGTCGCCCGAATTGATTATGGGCCAGCCCTTCGATGGCCGTAGCGACCAATACGCGCTGGCTGTCGTGGTCTTCGAGATGCTTTGCGGCCGCCGGCCGTTCGAGGCTGACGCCCCCAGCGCGATCCTGGTGTTGCACACAACCAAGGCCCCGCCCCCGCCGTCGTCGCTGGCGCCGGGCATTTCGGCGGACGTTTCGAAGGCGCTCCTGCGCGGGTTGGCCAAGAAGCCGGCGCAGCGCTACGCTACCTGCGAAGAATTCACCAAGGCCATCCTGGCGGCCGTGCATGGCCGGCCGACGGCTAGCGAGCCGTCGGCGCCGCCTGCTCCCGTGCAGGTCTCTCGAGGGCCGGCGGGACAAGTCCCGTGTCCCGGCTGCCGGCAGGTCTTGCCGCTTAAGCCGAGACACGCCGGGCGGTTGATTTCGTGTCCGCATTGCCGCACGGCACTGCGGGTGGGCGGAAAACTGAACGAATTGACGATCGACGCACAGGCCACGACAAAACTGGCGGAACAATCTGCGCCGTTCGTTCCCAACACAAGCGGCATGGGTTCCTTGCCAACGCCGTCGCACGCCTCGGCAGGAGTTCGGTTGCCCACTCATAAAGTGGACAGGCAGCCGGCGCCGACCCAGGTCCATCCGCTGGTTTGGGCAACCGCGGGCCTAGCCGTGGGAGTATTGGCGTTGGCGGCGGCACTCCTATTGTGGCCCAGCGTTTTGCCCGAGACACCGGCGATCAACGTGCCCCCGCCCCCCGCTCCCGTGCCGAAAGTTCCTCCAGATGCAACAGCGCCCACTCCGCAGCCGGACAATCTACGTCCAACGACGGCAGATGCCGGCGAACCTGAGCCTCGCGCCACCGAGCCGTTGTCGGGCAAGGACCAAGATTTCCAGGAGAAACCATCCACCGCTGCTCTGTCCGGTGACGAGACCGAGCGCGGATTTCTCCGAATACTTCGCTTGAATCAGCACC
>CAYWTU010000407.1:0-4639 GCA_964461275.1 uncultured Pirellulales bacterium
AGAAGACGCGGACCATCCGCAGCGTCACCTTGCAGCGGAGCTACAAGGACGACGAGGGGAACTGGCGGAACACGGCCACGTTCGGCCTCGCCGACCTGCCCACCGCGCTCCGCGTGCTGGAGCTGGCGCAGGCTCACGTCGAACGGGCCGAACTCGTGTCGGAGTCGCGGACTGCCAAGGCCCATGCCGCCGAAGCGGAAGTTTCCTACTAATCGACCGGCGTTCCTTACTGGTCGACTGTGCAGTCGCTGTCGCAGGACGGCAGGCCATCGCGCCTGCCGTCCCCATTTACAAACAATATCGTCAACCAACGAGTGGCACGAAGTTTTGGCTGTTCGATGCTGCCGACCGCATCCCGCTGGGACCCCGCTCCCTGCGGTGCTGCCCCAATCCATCGGGCGGCAGGGGAGGAAGGGGAAGGACTGCTGCGCAGCAGAGTGGACTCCCCTGCCAGCCCTCGCCACCTTCGGTCGCCCCCAGCGGCCTGCTGGCAGTGACGCGGAACATGCGCTAACCCCCCAACTCATCGCCGGTTGTCCGTCGATTTTGTTGACGTTGCCCATGGCCTCATTGCCGCCTCGTTGACCAGTTGCCGTCAGCACCTTGACCAACCCGCAGCGACCCACGATAAAAGAAGCAGGTCGCCAACAGCGACCCACTCTTCCGACGCCCACGAGGCAGTTCGAGCACCCGCCCGACCACCTCGCTTCTCGGATGCATCCATTCTCACCGCCGCAGATCCCCTCTCGGTCCACGGCCCCATTGTCTGAATCTCGCGCGACCGTAGTCAGCACGACATCACGGTCGATTGCGAAGGGCCCAAGACCTGGAGCGAGCGATGTACTCGGTGAAGCAAGTCTGCGACAAGATCGGAATCAGCCGATCCCTCTGTTATCGCGAAATACATGCCGGGCGACTCAAGGCCCACCGTTTTGCGAAGCGAACTTACCGCGTGAGCGAGGCTGATCTCGCCCGCTACATCGAACAATCGAATATCGCGCCGGTGGGGGACGAACGGGCCGATGGATTGCCGCGCGTGGACGAGGTGTACAGCAGATCGCTTCCAACGCAGTTCAGACACATCGACGTTACCCGATTGCTTTCTTCGCAAACGTGACCAAGTGCTCCTGAGCAAGATGCGTATAACGCTCCGTCGTGGCGGTGGACCGATGACCCAACACAAGACTTGTCATCTTGAGATCGCCGGTTCGCAGGATTGCGTTGGTTGCAGCGCGATGCCGAATCGTATACGGCATGATGTCGGTGATGCCCGACCGTTCCTTGACGTGGCTCATGCGCAAGTTGATCGCGCGCACCGTCCATGGACGGCCGCGGGAGTTCACGAAGCAGAAGGCCGATGTGGACTGCCTTTCCAACCAGCGCAGCAGTCGCGTCATTTTCGGAATCAATGGAATGATCTTTGGTTTGCCGGTCCTTTTCGTCTTGTGGTTCGGCAGAATGGCTACGTTGTGGTCCCAACGAATGTGCTCCCATTGCAATCGAGCGATCTCGCCAGGACGACACATGGTCCATTCCAGTGCCAGCAAGACGCGCCGGTACGAGGCCCCAAGTCGACGCGCGTCCTTGGGGTTCGTCGAACGCAACAGGGTCTGAAATTCCTCGTCCGTCAGAAAGCGATCGCGAGACTTGGGGCGAGGCTTGCGAATCCGCCCCAGTTGGTGCGGCGGAATCAGCCGGGCTTCGACGCCCCAATTGAAGCAGCGCTGCACCACGCGCAGGACGATTGCGCGCGACGTTTCGTTCAGCGACGATTTCAGCTTCGTCGAAAACTGGTGAATGTCGAGCGGCTCAATTGTGTGTGCCTGTCGGCACCCCAACTGATCGACAAGCTTCTGACACGCGTACTGATACGAAGCGTAGGTCGAGGGTTCGAGATTCTCCGCCGCGTCGGAGAGAAACGCTTCGCAGAGCCCCGCGACACTGATCGGCCCTTTGACGGTGCCGAGCAACTCCTGCTCCTTGAGCAGCGCAGCGAGTTTGTCTTGGGCTTGCCGCTTGCTTGCACGACCTTTGGCCAGAGTCCGTCGTTGACCGCCGACTTCCGTGCACCACGCCTGCTTTTGCGCGTGCCACCAGACCTTGGGTTGCCTGGACATTGTGGAAACCTCCCGAGGTGATTCCTGACCCGATTCCTGACCGGGGGTCTCACGCGAGGCTTCCGTCTCTCTGAGCCCTTGCCACAAGTGACGTTGTGGCAAGGGTTTATTTCTAGTGCCCCCTGTAGGACTCGAACCTACAACCCTCTGATTAAGAGTCAGATGCTCTGACCAATTGAGCTAAGGAGGCGAAGCGGTGATATTTTAGCGGCCGTGCGGCGGGCTGGGAATGGGGCGTATCATTGGTCCCGACTTTCGCTAGCACCCCGCCGGAAATCGGCGGCCCTAGCAAAAAAATCCCCGGCCCGAACGGGCTGGCATTACATCCGCTGGACGACCTCGATGCCCAAAAGCTCCAATCCCTGGCGCAGCGTGCGCGACGTCAGGTCGCACAACCGCAGTCGACTGTCGCGAACCTCGGGACTCGAAGCGCGGAGGACCGGGCATTGCTCGAAAAAAGTCGAAAAATGGTTGGCGAGGTCGAATAAGTACGTCGTCAATAGGTGCGGTCGGTAGTCGGCCGCAACCTGCTCGAGCGCCGCATGGAACTTCAAGAGCTCCAGACCCAATGCCCGTTCGGCAGGTTCGCTTAGCATAATCCGCTGTCCCGCCGTACGCAGCGAATGCGGGTCGATGCCCCCCTTGGAAAAAATGCTTTGCACGCGAGCAAAGGCGTATTGCATATAGGTGGCGGTGTTGCCGTTCATCGCCAGCATCTTGTCATAGCTGAAGACGTAATCGCTGGTGCGGTTCTGCGACAGGTCGGCATACTTGAGGGCCGCAATTCCCACCCGCTCGGCAATCGCCTGCCGCTCATCCGCCAACAGCTCGCCTCCCTTGGATGGGGCGTCGTCGTTGGCCGAAACAATCTCCTGCGCTCGCCGCACCGCCTCGTCCAACAGGCCTGCCAGTCCCACGGTGTCGCCCGAGCGGGTCTTAAACGGTCGACCGTCGTCGCCCAAGACCGTGCCGAAGCTGACGTGAACCAACTCAACGTCCTGGTATCCCCAGCGCCGGGCGGCGGCAAAGAGCTGCTCGAAGTGCAAGCCCTGTCGATGGTCGACCACATACAGCATGGCGTCGGGGCGCCAATGCGTCATGCGATAGCGGATCGTCGCCAGGTCGGTCGTCGCATATAAGAACGCGCCGTCCTGTTTACGGACGATCATCGGCGCCGGCAGCCCTTCCAGAAAAACACACAGCGCCCCGTCGCTCTCGCGAGCCAAGCCGCGGCGAGTCAAATCGTCTACCACCTCAGACAGCATTTCGTGATAGAAGCTTTCGCCCAGCGTGTGATCGAAGCGAACGTTGAGGCGTCGGTAGATGCGCTCGATGTCTTCCATGCAGGCAGGCAAAAACTCTCGCCACAGGCGGAGGTTTTCGGCGTCGCCGTGGTGCAACTTGGCAGTCTCCCGTAAAACGGCCTGGCCGATGTCGGCGTGCTGTCGAGCGAGTGTTGCCAACGCAGGATCGCCATCAACAGCCGCGATTTTCGCTTCCACGGCTGCCAGGTCATCGCGGGCCGCTTGGCAGCCCGCGGCGAGCTTGCGGCGCTGCTTTTCAGCGTCCTTGAGCGCATTGGCCGCTGGATGGTCGCCGGCGGCGGCAGGCGCGGCAGCCGCCGTTAGCGCCCGCTCGCGCTCGGCCAAATTGGCGCGCAACTCGGGCAATTTCGCCACCGAATCGTGATAGTCCACCAACCGGTTCACCAACCGATAGAGCCGGGCCAACTCGGTCACCGGCTCGCGCTGGTAGGCCTCGGCGTCGACGAAGTGTCGATAGCCGTAGATGATCATCCCGAACTGTGTTCCCCAGTCGCCCACGTGGTTGTCGCCGATCACCTTGTGGCCCAGGAACTGCAGCGTGCGATACAGGCTGTCGCCGATCACCGTCGAACGGATGTGGCCGACGTGCATCGGCTTGGCGACGTTTGGCGCGGAATAGTCGACGACATAGGTCCGCGGTTGGGGCGCCGGCGCGATGCCCAAGCGCGGATCGACCAGGGCCTCGGCCAATCGGTCGGCGATCCAATCGTCCCGCAGCCGAATATTGATGAACCCTGGCCCGGCGATCTCCGGGGGCGAACAAAAATCGTCGACTTTCAGTCGCGAAACGATCTCGTGTGCTACGTCGCGCGGGGGGCGGTTCTGCTGCTTGCCCAGCGGCATGGCGCAGTTGGCCTGAAAGTCGCCGAATTTCGGATCCTGGCTCGGTTTGACCAGGTCCAGCAGTTCCGACACCTCATCCACAAGCCCGTCCAAGGCGGTGGCGAAGCGGCGGCGCAGTTCGGAGAGAGGGTGCATGTGCGGTCGAGTTTCACGAAGGGTAAAACGTGTGCGGCGGGCTGGGGCAATCGGCCCTCAAGTTGTATGCCGTGGCGAGTTTTTTCGGTAGGGGCGCGGCGATCGCGGGGTCATGCTCGGGCCTGCCGTACAGCCGGCGGGCGGCTATAATCGCGGCAATCATACACCTGTCGCCAGCCAATTGGCCCTGAACCCAACGGAGAGTCGTTCCATGAATCG